>NZ_JBHTNH010000017.1:0-94316 GCF_042679865.1 Lentibacillus salinarum
TTAATGAGATTCTTTCGCGTCTTCTGTATTTGCGTATTCTACACCCTGCTTCAAAAAAGGGAACGTTTGAACATTCGAAGGACTTACTTGAACCGGCACAATTTCAGTCCCATCAAATCTATCGGGCACTTGGGGTGCTTGCGGAACAATCGGATTTTATTGAAGAAATGGTCTATAAAAATAGCCTCCAAGTTGTTGATCGAAACACGCAAGTTTTATATTATGACTGCACCAATTTTTTCTTTGAAATCGAGGAAGAAGATGGTTTAAAACAATATGGCGTTTCTAAAGAAAATCGTCCCAGCCCCATTGTTCAAATGGGACTGTTCATGGATGGGTCCGGGCTTCCACTAGCTTTTAGTATGACACCTGGAAACCAAAACGAACAAACCACCTTGAAACCGCTAGAACGCCGTATTCTAAAAGACTTTAACCTTTCAAAATTTGTAGTATGCACAGATGCCGGTCTATCTTCAAATAAAAATCGGATCTATAACACGAAAGGAAAACGCGCCTTTGTAACCACGCAATCCATCAAAAAACTGAAGAAATTTTTGAAGGAGTGGGCTCTGGATTCCGAGGGATGGCGCATACCCGGAAGCAATAAAAAAATAAATTTGGATGATGTTCGCAAGCTCAAAAATGATCAGAAAACGTATTACAAAGAGCGCTGGATAAACGAAAATGGATTGGAACAAAAGTTAATTGTCACCTACTCACCCGTTTATCAGCGATATCAAGCTTCTATCCGGGAAAAACAAGTTGAACGCGCGAAGAAGAAGGTGGACAATCCAAGTTCGTTGCATAAACATAACCAGAACGACCCAAAGCGATTCATTAAAGCAACACATGTCACAGACGATGGCGAAATCGCGGACAAGACTCAGGCAGCTCTGAATCAAGACCAGATTGATAATGAATCCATGTATGACGGGTTTTATGCGGTATGTACCAATCTGGAATCCACTATTGAGGAAATTATTAAGATTAATCATAGGAGATGGGAGATTGAGGAGACGTTCCGGATATTAAAAAGTGAATTCCAGACCCGACCCGTTTACTTGCAGAGGGAAACCCGAATAAGAGCACATTTTTTAACATGTTTTTTAGCATTACTGATTTATCGCATTTTGGAGAAAAAATTGGATGAAAGCTTTACATGCCCTGAATTAATCAGTACGTTGAGGAATATGAACATGCGGGAATTGAATGGAGAGGGATACATACCTGTATATACACGAACAGAAATTACGGATGCTTTACATGAAGCATTTGGCTTTAGAACCGACTTTGAAATAGTTACTCAAAAAAACATGAAAAAAATTTTAAAACAAACCAAAAAAGGAAAATAGTACGCTGTTTTTGAGCAATTTAAAACCGCCAATAACGTTGATTTTGCAGCGCTTATGGCGGTTTTTAGTGTCAAAGATGAGATTTTCATTGTATCATATCTCTATTTTTATACAAATCATTTGCTGTTCGCCACCTGCAATGCTGCTTCCACCGCTTCATAGCTGATCTGTTCGCAGTTGAGTGTGGTGCCATTAATGTCAATAACCGGTATCTGCAATTGATATGTTTCCAGCCAGTCATCATTGGTGTAAATATCTCTTTCGTCGATGGCGAATGAGTAATCATGACGTAATAATTGAAGTGTCGCAAGTGCCTCATCACATAAGGGACAATTTTCTTTTGTGTATACGATAATCGTTTGCATGGTTAACCTCCATTTTATCTACGTTTCGTTGATGCCGCTATCCCTAATTGCTCCCGGTACTTCATCACGGTTCGTCGTGCTACGGTGATACCGAATTCCTGCTGGAGACGGTTTTTGATGGCTTGATCTGAAAATGGCTTTTGTTTATCTTCATTATTAATCAGTTCAGCAATCAGCTGTTTAATCACAAACGAAGCGGTTTGCTGTCCATCTTTCTGTTTGATCCCGGATTGTAGAAAAAATTTCAGCGGGATAACGCCATATTTGGTTTGGACATACTTATGGGATATAGCACGGCTGACCGTGGAAATATGCATATTTAATTCGGCGGCGATCTCTTTTAATGTCAATGGCTGCAGCATAAACGCCCCATGCTCAAAATACATACGCTGTTTCTCCACGATCTTTTCAATCACTTGTTCCACTGTATGGCCACGGAATTTGATCGCCTGCTGCAGCCAGTTGACCTGATTGATTTTTTCCTTTAAATAATCTGCGGCGTCTTTCTCATCAACCTGCAGATGCTTGTATGATTCGTTAACTTCAATCGTCGGTGCATGCCATTTATAGAACGATATTTTCCAATTCCCATCTTCCTCATAAATGTACGCTTCGGGAATGATGTATTCTGTCTTTTTCGCCGATAAAAGCTGACCTGGTTTGGGGTGACATGATTGGATCCGTTTTAATATGTCCGCCGCTTTCGCTTCTGACAAATGATAACGGTCACTGATGGCGATAGTGTCTTCTTCAGCAACCCAATCCAAATGATCGGTCAGCAATTCAGCTAGTAACGCCCCTGAATCCGGCAGCTGTAGTTGAATGCATTCCTGCAGCGTACGGGCCCCGATTCCGGCCGGCTCCAACTGCTGAATCAGCTGTAATGCATCCTCTACCCTGTCAACCGTTACGCCACACTGATCTGCCCAGGACGTCAAGTCGATGTCAAGATAACCGTCTTCATTTAGCGAGTCGATTCCAAAATGGACAGCTTCACGTAAATCATTTGGCACATGAATGGCATACAGCTGGCTTTTCAGCTGCTCATACATCGTCAGTTCAGCCGGGTTGATTTCACCAATCGATATGTCATTGGTACTGGCCTGTTTGAATCGGCCTATCTCATAGTCAACATTAACGTCTTCAATCAGTGGGTTTTCCTTGGAGAGCTCTTGGATATATTCCACCATTTCCACGCCAGAATACTGGAGCAAATGAATGGCCTGGATAAGTGACTGATTCATCTTCAGCTGTAATTTCTGTTCCTGGACAATTGCCGGCCGCATCGTGGATCTCCCCCTCATCCTGACTAGTTCTATTTTGCCACAAAATCGACAAAAACTCACGTTCAGAAAACATAGGAAGCTGACATTTCGTGATATGTGTCACATCACATCACGTTTCCCGGGTATACAATCGAGTCAAATCACGCAAAGCTGGTGGTCAACATGCCATGGGAACTGCGTCAAGCGCTTTTATTTGTGCATATCGTGCTTGCGATCATCTGGGTTGGCGGTATATTGTTTATCGGCTGGGGAGCTTTTCCGGCTGTCAGGAAAATGACTTTCGTCCGGCAGCGGGACGTATTGCAAGCGTTGATGCAATGGTCCCACAAATTTCTGACCGGGTCCGGTGTCGGCGTCATCATGAGCGGAATATTGCTCGGGACTGTTTTCGGCCCGATTGATCAATGGCGTAACTTGTGGAAGACCAGATACGGCCATATTTGGCTGGCAGCTTTGATTATCGGAGCCGTCACACTGCTATGGGGACTTTTCATCGGATATCGGCAATCGCTTAAAGTACTGGCACATGTTGAGCTGTGGCAGCAGGCAGATTCCGGCGATAAAAAACCGCTGTTAAACGACCTGACCAAAGTCGCGTTGTTTGAATCAGTCGAGGTAATTGGTTTTATGGCCCTTATTGTTTTGATGGTTTTATTTTAATAAAGGGGATGAGCTGTGATGTTACAGTCTGCCGTCAGTCACAAACACGAAATCTATTATTATCGGGCTTCGTGGATTCAGTTGTTTCGTCCGATGACCCTGACCGGGACCATTACCCCGATCTTAGTCGAAACTGGTATGGCACTCATGCAAGGGGGGATTCGATTTGATGTGTTTCTGGCCATGCTTGCAGCAGCACTATTCATTCAAGCCGGCACCAATCTGTTTAATGATTATTATGATTTCAAGCATGGTCAGGATCAGGAAAAATGGACTGTCGATGAATCGCAGGCACGAGGGCCTGCTCATCATACAGTTCCATATTTAGCCATGTCACTGATAAGTATCGCCATGGTGATTGGATTCTGGCTCGCCGTTCAAAGTACGTTCTGGATTATACCTGTGGGCGTTGCCGGTATTGTTTTCGGTTATTTGTATTCAGCCGGGCCGCGCCCATTATGCTCGATCGGACTGGGCGAAACAATCGCTTTTATCTCTCTTGGACCGGTTGTCATGATATTAAGTTATGTTGTCCAAGGAAACGGATTGGACTTTCAAATCACTGCCGTCTCCTTACCCTTTGCATTGGCGATCGCATCGATGATTTTGACAAACAACATTCGCGATATTGACAAGGACCGTCATTTTCGCCACACGCTGGCAATACTGCTTGGCCGTAAGCGGGCTGTTCGTTTACTGACAGCATTGCTGACACTTGCCTACCTGGTCGTTATTGGACTCATATCGGGCGGGGTAATGCCTATACCTGCCATCATCGTTTTGCTGGCAACACCTGTTGCTGCGCGTTTGCGCTGGTCATTCCGGGAAGGAGCAGGACGTGCCGATGAACTTGGTGGCATGAAGTGGGCAGCCTGGCACCACTGGGCTTTCGGGCTATTGTTGGCGATCGGGGTATGGCTGTGACGGCTTATTGGGAAAGAGCAGCGATTTTTCAGGTATATTAAAAGGCAAGGAATCAGCGGCTGATCCCTTGTCTTTTTAAATAGAAAACGCGCCCGGGAGGACTTGAACCCCCGACTCCTGGTACCGGAAACCAGTGCTCTATCCGACTGAGCTACGAGCGCATAAAATAAATATTTCCTTCAGACACATATGGTATTATAATACGTGATTTAAAAATAAACAAGTCTTTTTGTAGATTTTATAATGAGACAGTATTTTCTGACTAAGTATCAGACTGGTGATCGATTCATGATTTTTTATAACATTTTTTCATAACGGGTTTTATCCAAATCTTTTTAAGGGTATGATGGTAGATGATAATTGTATCATAGAACCATTGATCAGGTTTGTATAACCGCTATGAAAAGCGGCCATTCACTAAAACGCCAGCTTCGAAGCTTGAGCATTTTTTGTTTGACCTTTTTTGACCTATTAGTTATGATAAGACTATCCAATGTATGGATGAATTTGAAATGAAATAAGGAGGATGAACAGATGAATTTAATCCCAACAGTCATTGAACAGACGAACCGTGGAGAACGCGCCTATGATATTTATTCACGTTTATTGAAAGACCGTATCATTATGCTTGGAAGCGGCGTTGACGACAATGTTGCCAACTCCATTGTTGCTCAGCTGCTTTTCCTGGAGGCGGAAGATCCGGATAAGGATATTTCCCTGTACATTAATTCACCGGGTGGTTCCATTACGGCCGGTATGGCCATTTATGATACCATGCAATTTATTAAATCGGATGTTTCAACCATTTGCACGGGGATGGCAGCATCCATGGGAGCTTTCCTGCTGGCAGCCGGTGAAAAAGGCAAACGGTACGCTCTGCCAAATAGTGAAGTCATGATCCACCAGCCATTGGGCGGAACACAGGGACAGGCAACAGATATCGAAATTCATGCACGCCGAATCATCGAAATGCGTGAGAAAATCAACAAAATCCTGTCTGATCGTACAGGTCAGCCAATGGAAGTGATCGACCGTGACACGGATCGCGATAACTTTATGTCCGCCGAAAAATCAGTCGAATATGGTCTGATTGACAAGATCTTGGAGAGAAATACCGACCGGGAATAATCAATGTCAATTGGAAATAAAAACTGCACCGAATTCGGTGCAGTTTTTTTAAAAGATAAGAAAGTATAAAATTTTGAAATCGGCTAACTCGCCGATTTCTTCCAATCCAACTTCTGACCTCTGGCATCTGAAAAGACACGTCAGCGTTTTTTCTTATGGGCTCACGCCTGAACTATAGGATTCACCCTCAACGTTATGATTTTGATACAAAGGCTGTTAATTCATTAAGCGCTTCCGCTTCATCATCACCTTCTGCAATCAATTTAACCGTTTCACCTGGGGTTACCGCGAGGCTCATCAACCCCATGATACTTTTGGCATTGACCCGCTTGCCGTCTTTTTCAAGAAATAGATGGGCCGAAAACCGATTTGCTTCCTGAACAAACTTTGATGCCGGCCGTGACTGCAAACCTGTATCAAGTTCAACCTTCACCAATTTCTCCACCAAACATCTCACCCTCCTATTGAAATCGTTTTCATAATTTTGTAAAAAATTGGCAGTATGTTTGAACCGCTTACTGCCATGATTGCTGATAATCATCATTTAAATAATCATAGTATATCATATAACATGTGATTATTGAATTGTCACTTCTTCGGTGCAACACCTTCCTCACGAAGTTTCTCAGCGAATTCGTCAATTTTTTTCAGACGATGATTTACACCGGACTTGGAAATTTTACCGCCGGACATGAGCTCACCCAATTCTTTCAGCGAAATATCTTGATGCTGAACCCTTAATTCAGCAATTTCCCGCAATTTTTCCGGCAATGATTCCAATCCAACTGTCTCGGAAATGAAATTGATATTTTCAATCTGACGGAATGCTGCTCCAATGGTTTTGTTTAAATTAGCTGTTTCACAATTAACGAGTCGATTGACCGAATTGCGCATATCCCGGACGATCCGGACATCTTCAAATTTGAATAACGCGTTATGGGCGCCAATAATATTGAGTAAATCGGTTATTTTTTCGGCTTCTTTCAAATAAGTGATGTAACCCGTTTTGCGTTCCAGTTTGCGTGCCTTTAAATCAAAGTCGTTCAGAAGTTCACATAAGGAATCATTATGTTCCTGATAGGAGTTGAAAATTTCCAGATGATAGGACGACGTTTCCGGGTTATTAATCGAACCACCTGCCAAAAAAGCTCCCCTTAAGTATGCGCGTTTACAGCAGTTCTTTTCCCAATATTTATCCGGGATGGTTCTATGGAACGTATACGAATCCTGGATAATCCCCAATTCATCAAGCAGTTTCTGAACAACTTCTTTCAAGCGTACAATATAAATATTATTTTTCCTCAGCTTCATCTTCTTGCGGACAAGCAGTTCAGACGAAAAGTTGTATAATGATTTCACCAGTGTATATATACGGCGAGCGATAGCAGCATTTTCAGTCTGGACATCCAGTGTGTAGACGTTACCGGACTTGGAGATAACACCATTCATGCGAATTAATGCGGCCAATTCAGCATACTGACAGCAATTATCCACCTCAACGCCTGTTAATTCTTTCTTTATTTCCGATGCAAATGACATTCCCGATACCTCCCCGTTCAGCCGTCCTCACAAATCGATTATTCATGAATTAATGAATAAAGCAATTTTGCTATTTTCTGTGTATCGTGGCGCAATGCTGTTTTCGATGGGTCAATGATATCACTTTCGATAATCCGCAGCCCCATATCAAGCAATCGTTCCGTATCATAAATGACAGGAGCGGCATTCTCTTCGGCATATACCTCACGAACATGCCCGCGAATCGGTTCATTATGAACGACAATCGAATCGATGCATTCCTCACCAATGTGACCGCGAATAGCCTGGACATGATCTGCCGCCGTATAATCAGTCGTCTCGCCCGCCTGGGTCATGACGTTACAGACATAAACAACATTTGCTTTCGTTTGACTGAGAGCAACATCAATTTGCGGAATGATCAAGTTCGGTAAGATACTCGTATACAAACTCCCGGGAGCCACTACCACCAAATCGGCATCGGTAATCGCGTTGACCGCATCCGGAAGCGGCTGAACCGGCTGCGGACTTAAATAAACATGGGCAATTTTTTTATTGGCCAGTGGAATATTGGACTCACCTGATACTACCGTGCCATCTGTCATTTTGGCATGCAGCGACATGCTGTCATTTGATATGGGGAAGATTTCACCTTTAACATTCAATACCCGCGATATTTCCTGAATACCTGTTAAAAAATTACCGGTAACAGACGTCATCGCCGCCAGGAGCAAATTACCCATCGAATGACCTGACAGACCATTGCCGACTTTAAACCGATGCTGGAATAAATCAAGCAGCATCGGTTCGGCATCCGATAAAGCAGCAATCACATTTCGTATATCGCCGGGAGCCGGGATGGCCATTTCATCCCGCAGCCGACCTGTACTCCCGCCATCATCGGCAACGGTTACCAGAGCCGTTAAATCAATCGGCAAATCCTTCAGCCCACGTAAAAGCACCGGCATTCCTGTCCCGCCGCCAAGAACAACAACACGCGGTCGTTTCCTGCTGTCCATATTAATGACCCTTTCTTTTATCAATGTCACGGTGGCTGACATGTGTAATGTAATGATCTGAAAGCTGTTTGGCGAAATATTCCGCAATGGCTACGGAACGATGCTGTCCGCCTGTACAACCGATACCCACCACCAGTTGTGATTTACCCTCTTTTTTATATTGTGGCAACATAAACTGCAGCAAATCGAGTACTTTCGCATTAAACTTCTGTGTGTCAGACCATTTGAATACGTAAGAGGACACTTCCGAATTAAGACCGGTCAATGGCTGCATGTGCGGCACATAATGCGGATTCGGCAAAAACCGTACATCAAACAATAAGTCCGCATCAATCGGGATGCCATATTTATAACCAAATGAAACCATGTGCACGGAAAAAATATCCTGTTTACTTTCTGTATAGGCTTTTAATATGTTGTCTCTTAATTCCTTTGGCTTTAGACTGCTAGTATCAATAATCCGTTGTGCCCTGCCCCTTAACTCATCCATAATTTGCCGTTCCTGCTGAATGCCGCTTAAAGGCAGGCCCTCAGGAGCCAGGGGGTGCGTTCGCCGTGTTTCTTTATACCTTGTTACGAGCGCTTCATCCTTGGCATCCAGGAAAAGGATGTGTTCATTCAACCAGTCTTCCTCGGCTAATCTATCGAGCGCTTCAAATAACGAATCGAAAAACTCGCGGCCGCGCAAATCCATCACAAGCGCCACATTTTGAATGTTGTTTCGGGAATCTTTCATCAGATCCAAAAACTTCGGCAAGAGAGCTGGCGGCAGGTTATCGACACAATAATAGCCGAGATCTTCAAAACTTTGCACGGCAACGGTTTTTCCCGCTCCCGACATGCCGGTGATCACAACGAGTTTTGTTTCCTGTTCACTGTTTGACATGGCACATTTCTCCTCTTCAGGGACTGGAAGGATCAAGACGACATTCAATCAACTGATAGTCTTCAGTGTATTTAAAAGATCCGTACAACATCTTACTAGAATTCAGGACGTGACGGAAAATTTTCCTGTCCCCCTCAGCCATGGGTAATTCATAGATAGTCTCCCGCGTCACCCATTCCAGTTCACCTTCACGGCAGTCATTCGTTAACGTTCCGGTATACGTTTGACACAGGAATGTGAACATCATCCATTCCTGTATCAGTCTATCTGCTTGATAAACCATGAAGGTAAAGACCCCGGCGAGCTCCGGGTCAACCAGTTCCAGCTCTGTTTCTTCCCGGTATTCACGGGCCGCTGATTCTTTGATCGATTCACCCTGCTCCATTTTTCCGCCAGGGGTGGCATACCAACCACGCCGCGGTTTTTTCAATAGTAAAACATGATCCTGATTTAATAATATGCAATTGGTCACACGTTGCATTCATATGTCACTGCTTTCTCTCTCCTGAAAAATTGCCCGCCCATTAGCGAGTGCCGATAATTTTCCGTATACGTTATTCTAAAGTGAAAAAGAAAAATCATTTGATGACTATTATACACTGAATCCAATCCAGGCAACAACCATATAGCCTGCAGCTGTTCGACACGTTTTGACAACAGCTATTCAGCTGGCGTCAGGCCAAAAAAAATACAGGTGAAACGAGTCACCTGCCATCAAACTAATTTATTATTAAAAGGGGGTCAATTAGTTAATTCCATTGTACCTGATTAATGTTTCGTGCGTGTTACAGCAGCGTTAAAATGTCATGACTTTTTGATACGTTTAACGTGACAAACGTAAAATTACGATTGTGCCGCTTTCAGTTCTTCATGCAAATCCTCAAGATATTTTTGAGCAGTTTCAGCGGCAATGCTTCCATCTCCGGTTGCTGTCACAATTTGTCGCAGAGATTTTTCACGGATATCGCCCGCTGCAAAAATGCCCGGGATGGCTGTTTCCATATTTTCGTTTGTCGGAATATAGCCTTCATCATTGGTAATTCCAAGTGATTTGAATGGCTCGTTTAGCGGCAGCATTCCAATATAAATGAACACACCATCAATCGGATGGTCGTACGCTTCGCCGGTTTCATTGTTATGCAAGCGTACCGATTGGACCTTGCCGTCCGGGCCATTGATCGTTTCCGCCTCTGTATTCCAGATGAATTCAATTTTATCGTTATCAAAGGCGCGGTCCTGCAGAATTTTCTGGGCACGGAGTTTATCACGGCGGTGCACGATGGTTACTTTTTCGGCAAAGCGGGTCAGATACATCCCCTCTTCCACGGCTGAATCTCCACCACCGATAACGAAAAGATTTTTTTCCTTAAAGAAAGCACCATCACATACCGCGCAATAGGATACACCACGGCCACCCAGTTCTTCTTCACCCGGAATACCGAGTTTTTTGTATTGGGCGCCTGTCGTAATAATCAGTGCCCGTGTATTGTATTGCTTATTTCCGGCGATAACGGTTTTGTAATCGCCGTGATCTTCAACCCCTTTAATGTCGCCATAAGCATATTCGGCACCAAATTTTTTTGCATGGTCAAACATTTTATTCGATAAATCGGGACCAAGAATGTGTTCATAGCCAGGGTAGTTCTCCACATCTTCCGTATTGGCCACCTGGCCGCCTGGAATACCGCGTTCGATCATTAATGTGTCAAGATTCGCACGTGATGCATAAACGGCCGCAGTCATGCCTGCGGGTCCGGCACCGGCGATAATGACATCGTACATACGTTCATCGGCCATACTATCAGCCCTTTCCTCCACTATAATCGTCAAGCCATATTCATCATATTAAATGGCTCCGGTTTCGTCTAACGTTCTGCTCATACCGGGATGATCCCCCTGATGAGCCCATCTTCACACGTTCCATGGTCCTTCTTCATCCGCAAGTCCCGGATGTTTTCTGCAGCCTTCTTCCCATAACGATAGTGCTTTGGATGGCTGACCGAGCTGGTATGCAGAAATACTGTACCACTTATAATATGATAAATGATGTTGCATTTGTGATCTGGCCAACTTACGAAAGCGACTATAAGCTTGATCGTAGACACCGGTTCGGGCAAGTGTCACAGCTATTCGTAATTTTTGCTGCTCATGGATGGGATATACATTTAGTAATGGCTCAATATGCTTTTTATATTCCTCAGACTGCCCTGTCTGATAATAAAATATCGCCAGGTTGGTATGGCTGTTTAATGAATCAGGCCGCTCTTCCAGGGTCTCCAGTTCCATCCTGATGGCCTCATCAGCATGGCCGAAAAAGAACAGGGCATGGGCGTAGTCATGCTGGATCACTTTGTGCTCCGGGAACAGGGTGAGCATTTCTTCAAGTAATGGAAGCGCCTCTTCCCATTCTTCATGTTCCATATGCTGAAAAACGGCTTCCTGATAAACAAGTAATTCATCCTCGGCTTCGAACTCCCAGTCATCCTCATCTGCTTCATCAATAGTCACTAAATCCAGCAAATGTTCAGCATCTTCCCGAAAGTCACCATCCGTCGCTTTATGAAGATACATTTCCGCATGTGTTTTCGCATCATTCAACAGCCCCAAATGCGCATAATTATTGGCAAGGAAGTAATAGCAATCCGTATACGTTTCATTTGTTGACTGCAGCACGTCATTCAGCAGTTGATTCGCCGCGTGATAGGCACCGATCTCAGTATACACAATCGACATTTGGCACTGATATAACGGGTTTTCAGGTGCCGATTCGATCGCTTTGCGCAACCATTTAATGGCCACATCGAATTTCCGTTTCTCAAAGGCTTCGACACCTTTTGTGAAATAAAACTTACCGTCCGGAATAAAGGGGAGAATATTCTCCTTATATCCTTGTATTTGCTTGTCTGATTGCTGCATACATCAAATCCCCTTATTGTCGAATCTCATCGAACAAAGTATATCATAATTGGAAGGAGAATTATATACATGTTTGAGATTAAAAAAGGAAAAAAGCAATTTATCCGAGGTTGCCTGCTTTTCCGGTCGATGGTGCGCCCGCTCCGGTTGATGTTGTGCGCTCTCCGGTTGATGTTGTGCTCGTTCCGGTCGATGTTGCGCTTGCTCCGGTTGATGTTGCCCCCGCTCCGGTTGATGTTGCCCCCGCTCCGGTTGATGTTGCCCCCGCTCCGGTTGATGTTGGGCGGAACAAAAACTGTTCCGCCCACTCACATTATTCAACCGGATGTACGGCTTCGTAGAGTAACTGATCCAGTTCTTCGGTATAGCTTTGTCTCTGCCGGTCGTTCCATTGCAGTGCATGCGCCATGTAGTCAATAACGTTTTCCTTGTGCTCTCTAACAAAGTCAATGTCAAAGAAGAGAGCCCCGGTCCGCCGTACAAAAAAGTCAACAGGCTTATACGTCATTTCCTGCTCGATGGCATAGATCAATTCCGCAAACACGATCGGCTTAATACCTGCCTCGTCAGCACGCAGTTGTTCACTTTGATACAGATCAAAAATCTGATCAATATTCGAACCATACTTTTGGATTAGAAAAATCGCTGCTTCTTCTTCAATTCCCAAGTCAGTTGCCTCGGCAATTTTTTGTTTCTTAAACTGTCGAAATCCATTTGATCCGTTGACGTCGCCGCCAGATATCGGCAAATGCTCCGTTTCCGACTCAGAATACAGGATGCCGTCTTCTTCTTTTAGTTGCTTTACAACCGTATCAACCGCTTCTTCAGCCATTTTACGGTAACCTGTTAATTTTCCGCCGGCCATCGAGATCAGGCCGGAATCCGAAATGAATATTTCATCTTTCCGGGATATTTCATCAGGATCATCCTGTCCTTCTTCGGCAATCAACGGCCTTAAGCCGGCATAGCTTGAATCAACATCTTCTTTTGTCATAGCAAGCGAAGGAAACATGTAATTGATCGCATTCAACAAATAATCCCGGTCTTCTTCCGTCATTTGCGGATGGGCAATATCGCCTGTGTAGCTCGTATCAGTTGTGCCGACATATGTTTTTTTGTTCCGTGGGATGGCAAAGATCATCCGGCCGTCCGGTGCATCAAAATAAATCGCCTGCTTTAGTGGGAATCGTTTTTTCGGAAACACGAGATGAACCCCTTTTGTCAGATAAAGATTCTTCCCTTGTTTGGAGCCGTCAATTTCCCGTAAATCATCCACCCATGGACCACCCGCATTAATGATTTTTTTGGCATAAACGTTGTGCTGTTCGCCGGTAATCCGGTCTTTCACAACCGCGCCGCAAATTTTGCCACTATCATAAAGAAAACCTGTGACTTTGGCATAGTTAACCGCATGGGCGCCTTTCTCGACTGCTTTCTTCATGACTTCAATCGTCAGTCGGGCATCGTCCGTTTTGTATTCAACATAATAACCAGCTCCTTTAAGGCCGTCATCCTTAACAAGTGGTTCTTTTTTTAGTGCTTCTTCAGAACTTAGCATTTCCCTGCGCTCGCTTTTTTTGACCCCTGCCAGAAAATCGTAAACACGCAGACCGATATTTGTTGTGAACGGGCCGAATGTTCCACCTTTATAAAATGGCAGCATCATCCATTCTGGCGTGGTAACGTGGGGGCCATTTTCATAAACAATCGCCCGCTCCTGACCAACTTCTGAAACCACTTTAACCTCAAATTGCTTCAAATAACGAAGCCCGCCATGTACCAATTTGGTGGAGCGGCTAGATGTCCCGGCCGCAAAATCCTGCATTTCCACGACAGCTGTATTCAAACCACGGGTAACAGCATCAAGCGAAATTCCGGCACCGGTGATTCCACCGCCGATGATGAGCAGATCAAGCGGCTCCTGCTCCATGTCGTGAAAAACGGGATTGCGCTGATGACTTGAAAATACTGACATATTCATTCACTCCTTATCACCTGTATCTGTCAGCAACCTGACCAGATTTATTCATATATTGAGAACAACATACGGGATGATCTATTTTTTTTTGGAGCCGAAATCAATGGCCTATTTATTACTTTTCCTTAAAACGAAAAAAAGAAACCACAAAATGAACTAATGATTGACGATCATCAGTAATTGTGGTTTCTCCATCTCTCCGGCACATGTATTAACTTACGTTTATCATAGCACAAAGCTTGAACGCTGTATAGTCATAGGCAAACATCGGCGCGAAAACGATGTGTCAGCCAAATTCATTGGCCAAAGCAGCTGTAATACGTTGCACATCTTTCCCCATCCCAGATTCAACAGCCGCCACATATGATCCTTCCACTAAAGGTGCTCCCATGAGCTTGACGTCCTCTTCCCCGATCATTTCTATGGCCATTTCTGCATTCATTTTGGCACTGCCGATATCATAAAACACGGATACACCCTCGCCGTCATTTGCGCGTTCGATTGCTTGCTGGACCATTTCAACGTTTGTGCCAATCGCACCATCATCCGTTCCACCGGCGATTTCAATTGGTACTTCCTTTATAACCTGACGAATAAGATCTTTAGTTCCCTCAACGATTTTTGGACTGTGGGAAATGAGCACGATCCCGACATAGGACATATTACGCCCTCCTTTCAACGATATCTGCCAGTGCCTGGAAAATATAAAACGAGGAAGCAGAACCCGGGTCAATTGATCCAACTGATCGTTCTTTAAAATAGGCCGCCCGCCCCTTTGTTGCCATCATATCTTTTGTATCTTCCATCGCTTTTTTAGCCTTTTCAGCAATCGTCTCGGCATGGAAATCCGTTTCATGTTTAAAGTAATTCATCATTTGTGACCATACATCAACAAGTGTTTTTTCACCTTCCGTTGCTTTTCCGCGCTGTTTGAGACCATTCACCGCTTCTTCCAGTCCATTTGTAAACGTCTCGTAACTGATTGGATCCATTCCGTTTGCCGCCGTTGACAATTTCAGGAATGCCGTTCCAAATAAAGGGCCTGATGCACCGCCGACCTTGGACATAAGCGTCATCGCAGTATCTTTTAGTACATCAGCACTACTCGTATAAGTCTGCTCCGCTATTTTGGCAGCCGCCTCCTGAAATCCGCGAGCCATATTAATCCCATGGTCGCCATCCCCGATTTCCTGATCAAGGGTTGTGAGGTATTCTTTGTTCGCTTGAATGTTTTCATTTGATTTTTCAATCCATGCAACAATGTCTTGGACATCTAATTCCATGTTCAAAACTCCTTTCTCAGCTGCGAAAAGCTAGCGCTTGCGATGGTTCATCGAGTAATTGTTTTAATTCATCGTCTAATTTCAACAACGTGACAGAGCAGCCAGCCATTTCCAGTGATGTCATATAGTCGCCGACAAATGTTTTGTAGATAGTGATGCCTTTTTCCGCTAATATCGACTGAACTTTTTGATTGACAATATACAGTTCCATCTCCGGTGTAGAGCCTAAACCATTTACCATGACCGCTACATTGCCTGAGAAATCAAAATCATTCAGCACTTTGTCCGTGAGTTCTTTTGCTATATCGACAGCGGTTGTCATCACTTTCCGTTCAATACCTGATTCACCGTGAATACCGATGCCAATCTCCATTTCATTCTCGTCCAGCTGAAAGCTTGGTTTCCCAGCCGCTGGCACTGTACACGGACTTAAGGCCATACCCATCGAGCGAACGTTTTGCACAGTCTTTTCGGCAGCAGCTTTCACTTCTTCCAAAGAACCGCCCTGTTCAGCCTTTGCCCCGGCCATTTTATGAACGAAAACAGTTCCGGCAATGCCCCTTCTTGACACTCGTTCGTCTACGGCAACATCATCGTTCACAACCACTTTATCTACCGCAATGCCTTCTGCGTCAGCAAGCTCTGCAGCCATGTCGAAATTAAGGACATCCCCGGTATAATTTTTAATCACCAATAGGACACCGGCACCACTATCGACCGCTTTAATCGCTTCAAAAATTTGATCTGGTGTGGGTGATGTAAAAACTTCTCCGGCAACGGCTGCATCAATCATGCCTTTCCCTATATAACCAGCATGGGCGGGTTCATGACCACTCCCGCCGCCGCTGACAATGCCGACTTTATTTGCAATCGGGGCATTCTTTTTCACCATGACGGTTGTGCCAAATAGCTGTTTCAATTCATCAGGATGTGCAGCGGCCATCCCGCTGACCATATCCTGCACAACTTGATTCGGATCATTAATGATTTTTTTCATATGGGTATCCTCCCTTACATTGATTGGCTCCAAAAAAGCGAAGCGAGATCGACTAATGCATTGCCATAGTGATCCCCCTCGCTATCAAAAATTATTTAAACGTTCTCGCTGCCTCAACGGCCTTCTTCCAGCCAGCATAGAGCTCATCACGTTTCTGTTCATCCATGTCGCTGTTAAATGTCCGTCCATTTTGCCACTGTCTGGCAATTTCATCTTTATCTTTCCAATAGCCGACGGCCAGCCCGGCCAGATACGCTGAGCCGAGAGCTGTTGTTTCCTGCACAACGGGGCGCTCAACCGGGACACCGACAATATCACTCTGGAATTGCATCAAGAAGTCATTTTTTACTGCGCCACCATCAACCCGCAATGTTTTTAAATCAATACCCGAGTCTTCGATCATCGCATCGAGAACATCTTTGGATTGATAAGCCAGTGATTCAAGCGTTGCCCTTATCATGTGTTCTCTTGTTGTCCCACGTGTGATGCCGAAAAATGCGCCACGGGCATCACTATCCCAGTAAGGCGTACCCAGCCCGACAAACGCCGGCACCATATACACACCGTCAGTTGAATCGACTCTTGTGGCATAATCTTCACTTTGCGGGGAATCATCGATGATTTTTAACCCGTCACGCAACCATTGAATGGCCGAGCCCGACACGAAGATACTTCCCTCCAAGGCATATTCCACTTGGCCATTAATACCCCATGCCAGTGTTGTCAAGAGACCATGATCCGATTGAACGCCTTCATCGCCTGTATTCATCAGCATAAAGTTACCCGTACCATATGTGTTTTTGACCATCCCTTTATCAAAACATGCCTGGCCGAATAGAGCTGCCTGCTGGTCACCGGCGATCCCGGCGATTGGAACCTCATGACCAAAGAAGTGATAATTGACCGTATTAGCGTACACTTCACTGGATTCCCGCACTTCCGGAAGCATGCTTTTCGGAACACCCAATATGTCCAGTAATTCTTCGTCCCATTGAAGATCATAAATATTAAACATCAATGTTCTGGCGGCATTGGAATAATCGGTAATATGTGTTTTGCCGCCGGAAAGCTTGTAAACAATCCATGTGTCCATCGTACCAAACAGCAAATCACCATTTTCTGCCTTTTCCCGGACGCCCTCGACATTGTCAAAGATCCACTTCACCTTCGTTCCGGAAAAATAAGCATCAATCAATAAACCGGTTTTTTCGCGAATAATATCCTGATAGCCTTGTTCAACCAATTCCTTACAAATGCCGTCCGTTTGGCGTGACTGCCAGACGATTGCTTTATAGACGGGCTTTCCGGTATGTTTATCCCACACAACGGTCGTTTCACGCTGGTTGGTTATGCCGATTCCGGCGATTTGGGATGGTTCCACATCTGCTTTGCGCAGTACTTCCGAAATACAAGACAATACAGATGTCCAGATTTCATTCGCATCATGTTCCACCCAGCCTGGATGCTGAAAAAACTGTTCAAATTCTTTTTGGGCTGTTTCAACAATCTCACCGTCATGGTTAAACAGAATCGCCCTTGAACTTGTTGTCCCCTGATCTAATGATAAAATAAATGTTTCACTCATAGTGTCTCCTCCTTAAAATATTTATAGTTTTATACCATTTTTCCCGTGTTTTATCTGCTGCTGTTTTTCCCTTTTCTGAGCTCCACATTGGCAGCGCCGCTTAAAATAATGACGGCGATAACACTTAATATCCAAAACAACGCAGAATAATCACCTAAAAACATGGCGTTATAAAACACCGCACCATAAATCCCTCCCAAAATCGGGCCAACTACCGGAACCCAGGCATAGCCCCAATCTGAGACGCCCTTTCCCGGTATGGGAAGCAATGCATGGGCAATTCGCGGCCCAAGGTCACGAGCTGGGTTAATGGCATAACCGGTTGCGCCTCCTAAGGACACACCAATCGCCAGAATCAGCAAACCGACAATCAATGGATTCAGACCTTCAGTGAATTCGTTCGCTCCAATGAACATAAGACCGAGCAAAAGGACAAACGTGCCAATCATCTCACTGACCAAGTTGGAAAAAGGGCTTCGTATCGCTGGCGTCGTGGAAAAAACATCCCGTTTGGCCACTTTATCATCTGTAACCTTCCAGTGTGGCAAATAATTAAAGAACACAACGACTGCTCCAATAAACGCACCACTTAATTGAGCACTTATATACATTGGTACTTTTGACCATGGAAACTCCCCCGCAGCGGCGAATCCCAATGTTACCGCAGGATTAATATGTGCATCGGTAAACTGACCGACCGCATACACCCCCATTGTAACACCTAATCCCCAGCCAATCGTAATCAATACCCAGCCAGTACCTTCTGCTTTCGACTTTTTTAAAACGACGCCGGCAACAACGCCGCCACCTAAGATGATTAAGATCATCGTGCCGATTAATTCAGCCAAAAACTCCGGCATATCAAAACACTCCTTTAACAGCAATATCAATCTCGCAAACAAGTAATGATGATTTAAAAAAACCCACACTGCAACAGACGTACTTTACCCGGGAAAGTACTATTGCAGCGTGGGTCTCCATGTCTCCACCTCATCGTTAACTTGTTGAAAGCAATATTACCTCACAGTGTAAACGCTGTCAACAGTTGTTTACATTTAAATTTGTAGAAATTAGTTTCTCACCAGGCCGTGCGGATCAATGACAAACTTTTTCGATGCCCCGCCGTCAAATTGTTTATACCCTTCCGGAGCCTGATCAAGCGAAATCAATGTAGCATTAACAGCCTTTGCAATTTGCGCTTTGCCACTCAGGATCGCCTTCATTAAATCCCGATGGTAGCGCATAACGGGCGTTTGGCCGGTCACAAATGTATGCGCCTTCGCAAAACCTAAACCAAATCGGATTTTTAAAGTTCCTTCTTTTGCACCCTCATCCTCTGCACCAGGGTCTCCAGTTACATATAAACCCGGGATGCCCAGTCGTCCTCCCGCTCTCGTTGCTCCCATAATAGAGTTCAACACAGTGGCTGGGGCTTCTCCGGCACCTTCACCGTGACCGCTTGCCTCAAAACCGACTGCGTCAATCGCACAGTCCACCTCTGGTACTCCCAATAGTTGTTCAAGCTGCTCACCAAGATCATCATGCTTGCGTAAATTGACTGTTTCACATCCGAAACTTCTTGCCTGTGCTAAACGTTCCTCAATCATGTCACCAACAATCACAACTGATGCGCCTAAGAGTTGTGCTGAATGAGCAGCCGCTAATCCTACCGGCCCAGCACCAGCAACATAAACGGTTGATCCGGTTTTAACCCCTGCACTTACCGCACCATGATATCCGGTCGGGAAAATATCTGAAAGCATCGTTAAATCCAGAATTTTATCCATAGCCTCATCTTTATCGGGAAATTTCAGTAGCTGAAAATCCGCATATGGTACCATCACATACTCGGACTGGCCGCCAACCCAGCCACCCATATCCACATAACCATATGCCGAGCCCGGGCGATCAGGATTTACATTTTCACAAATATGTGTGTCTTGTCTCCTGCAGCTTGGGCACCGCCCACATGCAATATTAAACGGAACGGATACTAAATCACCTTTCTTAATAAATTCCACATCACTTCCTGTTTCAACAACTTCCCCCGTAATTTCATGTCCTAATACCAAACCGCTCGGCGCTGTTGTTCGCCCCCTGACCATATGCTGGTCACTGCCGCAAATGTTTGTTGTAACGACTTTGACAATCACGCCGTGGTTACATTTTCTCCCAACATTCAGCGGATTCACTCCAGGACCATCCCGTAAGATCAACTCCGGATAACGCGTATCCCGCACCTCAACCTCACCTGGTCTAACATAGACTACCGCTCTGTTACCCGCCATACAAACCACAACTCCTTTAATTGTTTTATGGTGTTATATGTGTAAGCGCTATCATTATATGTCAAATATTATAATATATATGACAGAAAAAATCAATAATTAGCCATATTGTTAAATATTCCACAATTCAGTGTTTGATGTCGATACCGCAACTGCGCCAGCATTTAGGGCTGAGGAAACTTCTACTTTGTCCCTGACAAGGCCTCCCGCAATAACAGGAATCCCGGTTTCTTCATCAATATGCTTTATAATATCCGGAATAAGCCCGGGCAGCAGTTCAATGCAATCCGGTTGAAAACGGTCAATCAGCTTTAAATTATGTTCCACCGCCATACTGTCCAGCAAAAACATCCGCTGAATAGCAAGCAGCTTATGTTTTTTGGCTAGCTTAATAATGTTGCCTCTGGTGGAAATTATCCCATCCGGTTTGATGTCCCGGACTAAAAATTCCATGCCATATTCGTCGGCTTTCAGTCCCTGAATTAAATCGAAATGAACCAGAATCTGTTTATTAGCCTGCCTTGAATAGTTGATCAAGCTTTTTAATTGAGCAAGACGGGTTTCCAGAAATACAATGGCATGATGATCAGATTCCAGAGCCTTTTCAAAATCTTTCATCGTTTTGATGGCAGGTAATATACCTGTTGGTAAATCCATATAAGGGATCCTCCTTCAAGAATCATCGTCCATCCGCTTGTCCATCTCTTCTTTCGTATAAATCACCTGCATCGGATTACCGCCGACAAATGCGCCCGGCGGTACATCCCGATTAACAAGTGTTGCTGAAGAAATGACAGCGCCATCGCCGATTTTAACCCCGGGCAAAATGGTGGTGTTGGCGCCGATCATCACGTCATTGCCAATCACCACCGCCCCGATGCGATATTCGCTGATTAAATATTCATGCGCCAAAATCGTGGTATTATAACCAATCACGCAGTTCGAACCAACTGTTATCTTCTCCGGAAACATGGTGTCCGGCATAACCATCAGCGCAAAGGCGGTCTGTTTGCCGACCTTCATACGCAAAAACGTCCGGTAAAGCCAATTTTTTACGCTTAAAAAGGGCATATATCGCCCCAATTGGATAAAAATAAAATTTTTCATAACTTTCCAGAATGAAACGGTTTGATAGATCTGCCAGAGCGAATTGGCCTGATCCACTTTATATCGTTTTGTTTGACGCATCGCTTACACTCCTGCTATTTGCAAAAGATCCCGCATGTCATCAAGCAGATAAGTTGGTTGATAGGTCAGCATTTTTTCCCGTCCTTTTAATGACCAGGCAACGGCCGCCGTTTTGACACCGGCATTTTGACCTGCTTCGATGTCATGCGAATTATCACCGACCATTAACGTTGCGTCCGCCTTTGCCCCGAATGCTGTCATGGCATTCATGACCGGCTCGGGGTGTGGCTTGGCATGCGTCACATCATCGAGTGTCACAACGGTGTCAAAAAAGTGATCAAGTCCAGTCACCTTTAAGCCCATACCCACCGTTCTGCGCATCTTTGTCGTCACAACACCAAGCTGAATATCACGTTTCCGCAGTTTTTCCAATGTTTCGGCCACATAGGGAAATGCCACGACATAGTCATCATGATGCTGCTGATTGTACCCCCGGTAAGTTTCTATCATCGCATCTACCTGCTCAGGGGCAAATTGTAGAAACGTATCCCGTAACGGCGGTCCGATAAATTGAATGGCTTCCTCACGGGACAGCTCTTTTCCGTAGGCGTTAAACGTATGTCTGAACGAATCAATAATTAGTTCGTTGGTATCTATCAATGTCCCATCAAGATCAAAGAGTATGGTATGAATGGTCATGTACTGTTTCCTTCCTTTTTCGATTTTCCACACGCCGCCAAACAAAGGCGACCGTCATCGTCAGCAAAATAGCCGTCAGCAAACGAATGACCAGAAGTGGCCATACCGGAATGCCCAGTGGGATAAATATGACGGTATCTTCCACTACGGCGTGGCAGGATACAAGAAAAATCAGCGCCAAATACATATCGCGTCTGGACACGCCATCTTCCTCCACTGCCTGAATCATTAAACCCGCACCATAGGCAAGCCCGATTGTCAGACCGGCAACAAGCGTCATGGATGTGTTTTTTTCCATTCCCAACATCCTTGTAAACGGGGCCAATTTATCGGAAATGGATGTGAGCCAGCCTTTTTCACGGAAAAATTGCATCACGATCATCAAGATAATAACGATTATAGCTAATTGAATAATCGCCACAAATGCTGTTTGCAGTCCATGTAGCACAATCTCAGTCCATCCGTTCAGCACAACATCTGACGATGAAATAAGTCCATATTGTGCCAGCTCTCCCCCACCTTGCCATAACAGGTTAATCACAGTAGCGGCAATGAGAGCCAATGAAAGACGAATGCCGGAAATGAGCCACCAACTGACACCAACTTTTGATGCAACCGTTGATTCAATAAACAAATTATGGGAAAACGACATCATGACGGCCAATATGAAGACTTCTTTCACCGTAAAATCAAATGAGACAATCGCTGCTATACCGGCATACAAATTCAGTGCATTACCCAATACAAGCGGCACCGCTGCTTCGCCGGATAACCCGAGCCATCCCATTAATGGGCTGATTTTGTCAATCAGCCAGGGCAGAACCGGTGTATATTGTAAAATCGTCACTATGAGCGTAATTGGAAAAATGACTTTTCCTAATGTCCACGTCACTTGAAGTCCTTGCTGTAAACCACGATGTAAAATGCCTGCCAATGACCCATCCCCCACCTTTCAGCGTTTCTTTTTCTTTTTCACCTTTTTACCATCATAATGTTTAGTGGCCATACCTGTTTTGCGGCGGTACCACATCAGCGCAACCAGCCCGATAATAATCACAACTGAAATGAGCTGCGCCATTCGCATGCCTGTTCCAGGGACGTATAAGCTGTCTGTCCGCATACCTTCAATAACGAAGCGGCCGGCCGAATAGGCAATCAGATAGCTCAGGAATACCTCGCCGCGCAACGGATTCCTGCGGCGTAATATTAATAAGACGATCAAAACAAGGATGTTCCAGACCGACTCATACAAAAAGGTCGGATGATACATGACACCATCAATGCACATTTGATTCATGATAAAATCAGGCAAATATGTATGAAAGCTGTTAAACGTCTCCGCAGCAATCGGCCCGCCATGTGCTTCCTGATTCATGAAATTGCCCCAACGCCCAATAGCCTGCCCTAAAATCAGACTGGGCGCCGCGATGTCCGCCACTTGCCAGAATGACACCTTTTTCACCCGGGCGAAGACAATTGCTGTCAATACCGCACCAATCAGCGCACCATGGATGGCGATGCCGCCTTCCCAAACTGCAAAGATACCCCACCACGGGCCGCCAGCATAGCGATCCCACTCAAATATAACATAGTAAATACGGGCAAATATAATCGAAGCCGGGATCGCAAACACGACCAGATCTACCATTAAGTCTTTTGGCATGCCAAGCCGATCGGATTCTTTTGTCGCCAAATAGAGTCCCAAAAAGGCACCAAACGCAATAATCAATCCGTACCAATGAATCGGTAACGGTCCCAATTCCATAAATACCGGGTCTAATGCCGGTGCACTGCAACTCAAACCAACCACTCCTACTCTGTATCATTTCCATGGTCAATCATTTCTGTTAAACGATCAGAAAATTCCTCGGCAGCATTAACGCCCATTCGCTTTAACCGGAAGTTCATCGCAGCGACTTCAATGATGACGGCAAGATTGCGGCCCGGTCTGACCGGAATCGTCGCTTTCGGCACTTTAACATCCATAATTTTCATTGTTTCCTCATCAAGCCCCAAACGATCATACTGTTTCGTTTCATCCCACAATTCCAGATTAATGATCAGGGATATTTTTTTATAACTTCTGACCGCCCCAGCACCAAATAAGGTCATCACATTAATGATACCCAGTCCGCGAATTTCCAGCAGGTGTTCGATCAATGGCGGCGAATTCCCGATTAACTGGTCATAATCTTCTTGCCGGATTTCGACACTGTCATCTGCTACGAGTCGATGTCCCCGTTTCACCAATTCAAGCGCTGTCTCACTTTTGCCAACACCGCTTTGGCCGGTCAGTAGTACACCAACCCCGTTTATATCCACTAAAACACCATGAATGGCTGTAAAGGGCGCAAATTTTGCCTCGAGATAGTTGGTTAGCCGGCTGATGACCCGTGTCGTTTTGCGTGGTGAGTGTAAAATCGGAACCCCGGCCTTATTAGCTGTTTCCAGCATAACCTCAGGAATATCCATTCCCCGTGAAATAACAATGACCGGTGTTATATCAGTGCAGAGTTGTTCCATACGATCTTTTTGTGCGTCCGGTGGCAGATCGAGAAAATAGGCCATCTCTGTTTTGCCGATTAATTGCAAACGTTCGCGTGGGTAATAATCAAAATAACCGGTCATTTCAATCCCCGGCCGATGAACATCACTGGTTGTGAGTTCCCGATGAATGCCATCTTCCCCCGCAACAAGGGTCAGGTTGAAATTTTCGAGCAAGTTTTGCGTACGGACTTTCGCCATGTCGTGAAACCTCCTCAAATACTGGTTTATATTGTAGCACATTTTATAGCGATCGAATATGATCAAGCGTCCGTATCAGAAAAAAATCGCAGGAAATGGCACCTGCGACGAGCATACGGCTATCTGATTGTATCGACAAGTTTATTCAGTAACAAGTTTAACAGCGATATCACAACAGCAGCCATAACGGCTGTTCCAAACCCTTCAATCACAAACGATTCGTCTATGATGGCCTGGGTTATCATCAAAGTGATGGCATTGATGACAAACAGGAACAAACCAAGTGTCACCACTGTTACCGGCAAAGTCAGAATTACCAATACCGGTTTCACAATCACATTTAAAATACCGAGAATAACACTTGCCAGCAGGGCGGTGCCGAATCCATCAAGCTGAAATGAACTGAACAGTTCAGCAACGACAATAAGGGCAACGGCATTCAGAACAACCGAAATCACTGCACGCATCAGCATCAACGCACCTCCCGCTCATTTGGAATGATGAAAATACCAATAATGTAAGCGTAAATCGAGGCGCCACCCGCAAAAGCCAGCCCAGCAAACAATAAACGGATGATGGTTGGATCAATATCAAAGTATTCCGCTAGACCGCCACACACCCCTGATATCATACGCTCAGAATTTGACCGATATAATCGTTTTCGCATATGACACGTCCTCCTTTCATAACCGTTTATTCACGAAAGTCCCAAATGTAAAACTGCTCTTTGCCTAATTGCTGTTTGGCTGCTTCCTTCAAATTGTCGGCTGTTGTTGAATTTCCATGGAATTGTCCGAGGATACCATTGGCTTGTGACTGATGGGCAAGAACGGCGTCCATCTTCTGCTCGAAAACCGGGCTCACATCATTTGAAACGTCCGGAACACCAAGTTCCCGCGTGTGGTCATTGCTGATCGCCTGTGCCCATACCGTCGGCCGGTTTTCAGCCGCCATCAGCCGGACCGCTTCAATGGCGGCTGCTCCCATGGCGTTATGATCGGGGTGGACGGCATATTCCGGATAATGAGTAATGACCAGGCTTGGCTGTATTTCCTCAAGGATACCTTTTAAATGTAGGGCTACTTGACGTCTGTCTTCAAATTCCAGTGTTTTATCACGATAGCCAAGCATGCGCAGTTCAACATCCAGTTTCTCACAGGCATTAACCAATTCCTCTTTCCGGATTGCCGGAAGTGTTTCCCGATTGGCAAAAATAGGAGAACCCATATTCCTTCCCATTTCGCCCAATGTGCCGCACAAATACGTTACAGGTACACCTTGCTCGCGAAATTGCGTAATCGTGCCCGCCGCACCGAATGATTCATCATCGGGATGTGGATAAATAACGACCACATGCGTTTCCATTTCGATCACCTGACCCTTTGCTGATATATTATGTGTATGATGGTGGAATGATATTATTGCCCCAACGGTGTCTCACTGATGTGCAAAGCGACCATCAGCCGGCCTTCCTGGTCATGTCCAGCGAGCAATAACTGGTTCTCCTGATGCATCGTCCAGTCTGTTAGCCCTTCAGCATAAACCCAGCCAAGCTGTGTTTTTAACCCGACACGGTAGCTTTGGCCGTCACCGATTATCTTAGCCTGGGTAAAATTAACCCTAGCATTACGAATATACGCACCGACATTGTAGGCTTTATCATTAAAATGGCTTGCATAAGCACCATTCGTGGTTTCCAAATGAACATAAACGTCTTTATGGATAAATGATTCCAGTTGCTGTTGTACGTGTTCAATTTCGATCGGCTTCATCTCATTTGTCCTCCCCAGCGTAAAAACTTCTTATTTAAGGTTATCGGAATGGCTGTACGGCGTCAAAAGTTTTGACCAGTTGATGTTCGTGTGCCCCGTAAGAAAAAACGCTGACACGTCTTTTCAGATGCCAGAGGTCAGAAGTCGGATTGGAAGAAATTAGCGACTTAACTGATTTCGGTATTGAATACAATCATCCAAAATTTTATACTATTTGACAAAAAGACGGCAAACCACTTATGGTCTGCCGCCTCATACTATTTTGACCCGACGCTTTCACGTCGCTTCATATCCCGCTCCATTCGATTGCGGTCCCGTTCCAAAACTGGCTTCAAAAAGCGCCCTGTATAGGATTGTTCATGGTTAGCGATTTCCTCCGGTGTGCCAGTAGCGATAATCTCACCACCACCATCACCGCCTTCAGGTCCGAGATCGATAATGTGATCCGCTGTTTTAATAACGTCCAGGTTGTGCTCAATGATAAGCACTGAATCACCGTTTTCGACCAGCCGATGCAGCACAGTCAAAAGCCGGTTGATATCATCTGTATGCAGCCCTGTCGTCGGTTCGTCCAAAATGTAAAACGATTTGCCGTTTGACCGGCGGTGGAGTTCACTTGCCAGCTTGACCCGCTGTGCCTCACCACCGGACAAGGTTGTTGCCGGCTGCCCCAATTTGATATAACCGAGTCCCACGTCATAAACAGTCTGCAGTTTCCGCTTAATTTTCGGGATATTTCCAAAAAAGTCCAGTGCTTCTTCAATCGTCATATCCAGAACGTCTGCGATATTTTTTCCTTTATACATCACTTCCAGGGTTTCGCGATTATAGCGTTTGCCGTGACATACTTCACAAGGCACATAGACATCCGGTAAAAAGTGCATTTCAATCTTAATAATGCCGTCGCCGTGACATGCCTCGCAACGGCCGCCCTTCACATTGAAGCTGAAACGTCCCTTTTTATAGCCGCGTATTTTGGCCTCATTCGTCTGGGCAAAAACGTCACGAATATGATCGAACATCCCCGTGTACGTTGCCGGATTGGATCGCGGTGTCCGGCCGATTGGTGACTGATCGATATCGATAACTTTCTCGATGTTTTTGATGCCGTTAATCCGTGTGTGCTTTCCGGGTTTGTGCTTGGCACGATGCAATTGCTTAGCCAAAGATTTATGCAAAATGTCGTTGACCAGTGTACTTTTGCCGGAGCCTGACACACCTGTCACGACCGTCATCAGTCCTATCGGGAAAGATGCGTCAACGTTTTTCAGGTTGTTTTCCTCAGCGCCGATTACTTTGACCTGCTTACGTTTATTTTGTTTGCGTCGTTTCAACGGAAGCGGGACATATTTCTCACCTGCTAGGTATTGCCCGGTCAATGATGCTGTGTTTTTCATGACATTTTTCGGTGTATCACTGGCAACAATCTGACCGCCATGTTCGCCTGCGCCTGGTCCAATATCAATCAGGTGATCGGCAGCAAGCATTGTGTCCTCATCGTGTTCCACAACAATTAACGTATTATCCAGATCACGCATTTGCTTCAACGTATTAATCAAACGGTAATTATCCCGCTGGTGCAAACCAATTGATGGCTCATCCAGCACATACAATACGCCGGTGAGTGCCGAGCCGATTTGTGTAGCCAAGCGGATCCGCTGTGCCTCACCGCCAGAAAGCGTTCCGGCCGCACGTGACAAGGTCAGATAATCAAGGCCGACATTATTCATAAAGTCAAGACGATCGGCTATTTCCTTCAGAATCATCTTGGCAATCGTTTCTTCTTTTTCCGTCAACTCAAGATTAGCAAAATGTTGCCTAGCTTCTGTTATCGCATAATCCGTCACGTCGCTGATATGCATTCCGTTAACCAATACTGCCAGAGCCTCTTCTTTGAGGCGATGGCCATGACAGGTTGGGCAATTTTTGTGGGCCATGTACTTGCCCAGCAGTTCCCGTGTAAAATCAGACGATGTCTCACGGTACCTGCGTGCAATGTTGTTCAACACACCTTCAAAGTAAATAGCGTTATCCCGGATATTGCCGAAGTCATTTTGATAGCGGAAATGGATTTTTTCCTTGCCGCTCCCATACAAAATCTTATCCATCTGTTTTTTCGGGATGTCTTTAGCCGGTATCGTCATATCAATTTCATAATGGTCACAGACACTTTTAAGCAGCTGCGGATAATATTGGGAGCTAATTGGTTCCCATGCCGCAATCGCATGCTCGTTTAAGCTCCTGTCCCAATCCGGTATGACCAGTTCCAAATCCACCTCAAGGTTTGTTCCGAGACCATCACAGGTTGGGCACGCCCCAAAGGGACTATTGAACGAAAAGAGCCGTGGCTCCAGTTCACCGATTGAAAAACCGCAAATCGGGCAGGCATGATTTTCACTGAACATTAATTCCTCATCACCGATGACGTCCACAATGACGTTGCCATCCCCAAGGCCTAATGCCGTTTCGAGCGAATCACTCATTCGGCCAGCCGCTCCATCTTTGATAATGACACGGTCGACCACGACTTCGATTGAGTGCTGTTTATTTTTATCGAGCTGAATATCATCGGTCACTTCCCGCATTTCCTGATCGACACGAATACGAACATAGCCTTCCTGTTTCAGCTGTTCGATTGTTTTGGCGTGTTCACCTTTACGCCCAGAAACGACCGGTGCCAGAATTTGCATTTTGGTTCGTTCAGGATACTCAAACAAACGATCCACCATTTGCTGAACCGTCTGGGAGCTGATTTCGATACCGTGTCTCGGGCAAGTCGGCCGGCCGATCCGGGCGTATAACAGACGTAAGTAATCATAAATTTCCGTAACCGTGCCAACGGTCGAGCGCGGGTTTTTGCTCGTCGTTTTCTGATCAATCGAAATAGCTGGTGATAATCCTTCAATAGCATCAACATCAGGTTTATCCATCTGACCTAAAAATTGCCGTGCATAGGCAGACAGCGACTCCACATAACGGCGCTGCCCTTCTGCATATACCGTATCAAAGGCCAGCGAGGATTTACCGGAGCCGGATAAACCTGTTAGGACGACAAAATTATTTTTGGGAATCGACACATCAATATCTTGTAAGTTGTGCGCACGGGCACCCTGGACTGTAATTGATTTGCTTGGCATGAACAGGTCATCCTTCCACATTGCATGTTCGTATTTTATTCCAGCTGCCGGTTCGAAACAGTCTATTAAGATTCCTCAAGCACTATCAGCCTTGAGTTCCAGCACAATATCCCGCAATTCGGCAGCCTTTTCGAAGTCAAGTGCTTTCGCCGCTTCTCTCATTTCTTTTTCCATATTATCAATCATTTTTTGTTTTTCGTCTTTGGAGAGTTCCGCAACGTTTGATTTCGTACGTTCATATTCTTCATTATTCTCAGCTGCCACCGTCGCCTGTATAACATCACGCACTTCTTTACGGATGGTTGTTGGTGTAATATTATGCTGTTCATTGTAGGCCATTTGCTTTTCCCGGCGCCGGTTTGTTTCATCAATGGCCACCTGCATGGAATTTGTTATCTTATCGCCATACATGACCACTTCACCATGTTCATTACGTGCTGCACGTCCCATTGTCTGAATGAGCGAGCGCTCTGAACGGAGAAACCCTTCCTTATCAGCATCGAGAATAGTGACGAGCGATACTTCCGGAATATCGAGCCCTTCTCGCAACAGGTTAATCCCAACGAGCACATCATATTTCCCGACACGCAGATCACGGATGATTTCGATCCGCTCTAGTGTTTTAATCTCCGAATGCAAATACGCCACTTTTATGCCGATTTCCTTCAAGTAATCGGTCAAATCCTCGGACATTTTCTTCGTCAACGTTGTGACCAGTACCCGTTCGTTACGCTTGGATCGCTTATTAATCTCCGCGATCAAATCATCCACCTGACCATCGATCGGCCGAACATGGACTTTCGGATCAAGTAATCCGGTCGGCCGGATGATCTGTTCGGTCACATCCGGTGCATGCTCCCCTTCGTACGGACCAGGGGTAGCCGAAACGTAAATCAGCTGATTGGTTGCTTTTTCAAATTCCGCAAACTTCAATGGGCGGTTATCAAGCGCAGAGGGCAGACGAAAACCATGATCGACCAGCACTTGTTTACGCGCCTTATCGCCGTTATACATACCTCTGATTTGCGGCAGTGTCACGTGCGACTCATCAATGACACACAGAAAATCATCCGGGAAGAAATCCAGTAATGTATACGGTGTTGAACCGGGTTCACGGAATGTTAGATGACGGGAATAGTTTTCAATCCCGGAACAAAAGCCCATCTCCTGCATCATTTCAATATCATAATTGGTGCGCTGCTCCAAACGCTGCGCTTCTAGCAGTTTGTCCTGTTCGCGCATTTCCGTCAGCTGTTCTTCCAATTCTTTTTTGATATTTTCAATCGCCTTTTTCAGCTTTTCGTCACGGGTGACAAAGTGGGATGCCGGAAAAATGGCCACATGTTCCCGGTCACCGATGATTTCCCCGGTTAACGCATCAACTTCCCGAATCCGATCAATTTCATCACCAAAAAACTCGATCCGGATACAATGTTCTTCACGTGAAGCCGGAATCACTTCAACAGAGTCACCACGTACACGAAACGTTCCACGCTGAAAATCAATATCGTTCCGCGCATACTGGATATCGACCAGATCCCGCAAAAGCTGGTCACGATCTTTTTCCATTCCCATTCTTAACGACAGGACCTGGCTTTCATACTCTTCCGGTGACCCCAGACCGTAAATACATGAGACACTGGAGACAATCAGGACATCACGACGCTCAATTAACGAAGATGTTGCTGAGTGCCGCAGCTTATCAATCTCATCGTTAATGCTGGCATCCTTTTCGATAAACGTATCGGTCGATGGGACATATGCTTCTGGCTGATAATAGTCATAATAGCTGACAAAATATTCAACCGCATTATTCGGGAAGAACTCCTTAAACTCACTGTACAATTGGCCGGCCAATGTTTTGTTATGAGCGATCACTAAAGTCGGGCGATTAATCTCTGTGATGGCATTGGATACCGTAAACGTTTTACCGGTACCTGTTGCACCAAGCAATGTCTGATGCCTTTGCCCGGCTTTCACTTTTTCTACGATTTCTCTAATGGCTTCAGGCTGGTCGCCGCGTGGCTCATAATCTGCCACCAGTTCAAATTTATTTTCCAAAACGAAAACCTCCGTTCATCTTCCGGTCCCGTAAGTGATAAATCTATTCTATCACATTTGAGCTGATATTTTAACTGAAAAACGAACAAATATTCGTTTTTATCTTACTAACGTCTTCACTAACCATTTTACCCGATATACCGGGCAAAAATCATCTCCTAGGGTCCACGGGAGGGGGCAGATGGATCATAAAAAAAACATTAGCAAATAATACCGCTAATGTTTTTTATTAATCATTTGCGCCATCAGCATGGATGGTGGCCGCTTATCGAGGAAGCTATGATACGCCTCCAGATTTTTTTCATAGATCTTTCGTTTTTTATGATTGGTTAAGAAATGCAGTAATTGCTTCTCCACATTTTGAGTTATGTCCACTGAATTGGCCAGACCGAGCCGTTTTAGCTGCTCGGCATTAATTTTTTCCTGGCCGGGCAAAGGATCATATATGAAAATCGGCTTCCGCTTCATAAGACATTCACTGATTGTAACCCCGCCAGGCTTGGTTAATACGGCGTCCACCTGATCATACAACCGATTCATTTTCGATTTACTGGAAATATACGAAAGCGGTGTGACAGTTTTCCGCTGGTTCGAACACAATTCTTGGTATAATGTTTTGTTCTTACCGCACAGGACGTAATAATGAATAGCGTTCGATTCGGCTGACAGCAATAATCGTCTCAAGGGACCGACACCCAAACTGCCGCCGGTTATCAGCACCTTTATGTCATCGTTGTTCGTTTTTTCGTTGTGGCTTTCAGACTGAAAGGCATCATCAATCGGGATACCTGTCACAAAAATTTGTTCAGACTTGACCCCAGCCGCCATTAAATATTCCTTAACCGCCACGGTAGGAACAAAATGGTAATCAATTCCCGCGATCCCCCAAATCCCATTAATAAAGAAGTCTGTATAAACATTGACCGTGACGGGCTGCAGCTTGTCTTTCTTTTTTAATAAACTAGCCATATTTGATGGCAGCGCATGTGTGCAAAATAAAATGCTGGAACGGTGCTGGGTGATCAACCGCTTAAAAGAATGGATAAACATTGCTTCATAAAAGTATTGCCGATTGTGTAAAGGTGCTTTTTGGTAAGCAGCACGCCTGTATAGCCAGTCATAAGCATCCGGGAAATACTTGATCCAATTCAAATAGACGGAAGAAACAACTTTTTCCATTCTCCCATAGCTGTACGACAAAATATCAACTTTATCGCATACAATATTTTGATGAAATGATTGGATGTCGTCGATCAATGCATCGGCCACATGATGATGTCCTGTTGGAATTTGCATGAATGGTAAAAATAATGCTTTGTCCTTTTCCATGGTTACCTCCATTACAAACCGGTCTGATTCTGGCTTCAATTACCAGTGCTTATACCCATGCTGCATGGTATAATTTTAAAGGAAAGGAGTTATGCGATGACCATCATAATGATTAGTGTCATAACCATCAGTATCGGTTACTTCCTGTACAAAGCCTATAAGAATACAAAAGATATCAGGATTAATAAAATCAATATTATGCCTGAAGTAAATAAAGAGAATCCATCGTTATCCATCCTTCACCTATCCGATTTACATTTGGAAAATATATCGCTGACACCATCCGAATTGGCGAGCAAGCTACGAAATGAATCTGTTGATATAATCGCTTTAACCGGTGACTTTCTTGACCGGAAGCGTACAATCCCCAAACTGACACCATATTTGCGTGTTTTACGTGATTTAAAACCTGCGTACGGCATCTATGCGGTGCTTGGTAATCACGATTATGTTCTGAAGCCCAATGATTTGAAAGAACTTACGACGGTTTTACAGGCATATGATGTTCATGTGATGCAAAATGAAAGTGACACTATTTCTGTGAATGGGCATGTGATCAATATCATCGGCATCGATGATGACAGTACCAACCGGAGCAACGTGCCTTTAGCCTATCAGCATGTTAAACAGGGGACGAATATTGTCCTGACCCACGACCCTAATATCGTTCTTAATATGGCGGGATATTCGTTTGATTATTTAATGGCCGGGCACTTTCATGGTGGTCAGATCTGTTATCCGAAGGCCTACCATCTTGTTAAAATGGGACAGCTAGCGAAGCGGGATATCATTAAAGGTTTGCAGATGCATGACGAAACACCATTTTATATCAGCGAAGGGCTTGGCCAGACCGGTCTCAATATACGTATTGGCTCAAGACCTGAAATCACGTTTCACCAGGTTCCGATCATTCATTCCAAAAGTGCTTAAGTTAAATCTTTGAATGATTAAGCAGCTGGTTCGTCGACATGAATAAATAGACAGGCGGATTCCCGTTTGAACTGTTCGCAATAAAATTGATGAGCAGGCATGTCAATTGTTTAAACAGCCGGTAATACCGATTTTGGATGGAAAATGTTTCGAACCCTAGACGTCGTGTGCCTTTATTTAACATGGTAATTCCGATGATCGCTTTTATTTCATGGCGTTTAGGGTGTTTTGCAATATAACGAGAGAGACAACGCAAATCGTCCCGGACCATATGATATAACAGTAAAGCACGTTGAACCTCACTTCGGACATCCTTCAGCTCACGGATCATGCGTACGTTATGCAAGTGAATCTTCAGAAGCAAATCATGTTTATGAATCATCGTGCCATCCTTCAGGACAACTGACGAACCTTTGTATTTGGTTAACCTGACACGGAATATCGTTTTATTGCGTTCATGATCAGCCACATGATGAAGCCTTGTAAAATTGTAGTAAATAGGGTCAAGGGTGCCCCATATCGTCAGCAAATAACGTTTCATACCTGTACCCTCTTCTTTAACTGGTTTAACGTTCATTAGTTTGCTTTATTTTAAAAATAATATTGAAGGTATTTTAAACCAAAAGACGAAAAACCCGGTAGTTTAAACCGGGTTTTTCTTAATGATTAAATGGTATAAAATTTTGGACGACGTTTTCGATACCGAAATCGGATTTCTTCCAATCCGACTTCTGACTTCTGGCATCCGAAAAGACGTGTCAGCGTTTTTTCTTAATGACTTACTTACTCAGTTACGATCAATTTGCCGACAGCGCCTTTTTGGACGTGATTGAATTGGTGGGTGACAAATTTATAGGTGCCAGCTTCTTTCACCGTGAATTCTACAACCGCCCCGCCACTCGCCGGCAAGCCGACTGTTTGCATGCCTTCTTGATGGTTGGCCGGGTTGCCATCGATGTAGACATCATCAAACAGTGTTCCAATAACATGGAAGCTGCTCAGTTCATTCGGTCCGACATTATTGATATAGAACCGGACCTTATCACCGACGTTAGCTTCAAGCGGTTCGTCCAATAAAGCGCCAACTGTACCATTCGTATTCGGCTGCCCGTCATGCAGCGCTTTTGTTGAGAAGACAACCTGGGATGGCTCTTCGTTTGTCATATTATCAAGGTCATTGTATTGGTACCATTCATTCTGGATGAGCACATATTCCTGATCCACTTCATCATCAGTTGGATAACCATCATCCGGCTGAACGATGATCACACCGTGCATGCCATTGGCAATATGGGAAAGAACCGGGTCCGTGCCACAGTGATACATGAATACACCCGGGTTGGAAGCCTGATAAACAAAGGTGCCGTCTTCATTTGGTTCGACATCCGCATAACCTTTATCAGGGGCTGTATGGACGGCGTGAAAGTCCATGCTGTGCGGTATGGCCGGGTCCATATTATCAAGCGTGAAATGAATCGTGTCGCCTTCGTTGACGACAACCAGCGGACCGGGTGCTTCACCGTTAAATGTCCAGGCTTTATACGTATCCCCATCGTCAATATCAATGTCGGTTATTTGTGCAGTCATTTTAATGTAAACATCACTGCCGTCCCGCTCCATCTTCAAAGGCGTTACCTCCTGATCCAGCCCTTTATGGGGCTTGATCACTTCAGGTGCTTCTTCGGCGCCAGCCGTCTCAACGGCATTTTCCAAATCAGGTGATACGTCTGTTTGAGATTCGGTATTTTCCTCAGAGCAAGCAGATAACAACAGAACCAAAGCCACAAAACCAACAGCTGTATAAATCCCTAACTGTTTAAACAATTTTCTCACCCCATCAGTTTTTTTAGATAAGCCTTAACCACTCACCCTTTTGGTCGCTGTTTCTATCTGTTATCTGCCTGGCTGAATGGTTTACTTATCTTTAACGATAGTTTAGTGCCTTTGACCTGCTATCCCTGTGATGCGTATCACTTAAATCATGTTCAACTATGAACAATTTATGTCGGCAATAAACCATATAAATACTGCTGTGGATGGATTTTAAGCAACCTTTCCACTATTAATATTGTGAAAATATATCAATGTGTTTTTCCATATTTTTACTGTTAGTCTTTCCCCTCCAGTACAAAAAAACACCTTCAATTCGTGTTAAACACACGTATTAAAGGTGTTTTTACCTTTATTATGGATCTGCTTCTGAATGGTCGATGAAGACATTCTGCAACATATAAAGCGCGAGACTGATGGTGATGATTAAAAATCCCCAGCCCAGTATCTCCTGGTCAGCCGCCAAATAACTGTTGCAAACGCGGACAGGCGCATCAATATAAAGCCATGCCAACAGTCCGAACATCGAAATATAATTAACGACAATAAAACTTTTCACCAGTGAACCCAGTTTACGCCAGCTGTTGCGAAGTGGTATACCGACTAAAAAAGGAAGACTGAGAAACTTAAACAATTCAACATGCCCGTTTACAAGGGATTCGTCCAACATCCGTGGAATCATCCAATATATTGTCAGCAAAATGGCAAGCAAAATGCCGGCAATGCCATTTCCGTTCCACTTGGCCCAAAACTGGTAACATTTTTCCTGAACAGCCTCGGCCATCAGACATCCGGACGTTATGAGCAACGGAATCTGGACAAGCATATGTGTAATCATAACCGATTCCATAGCATTTCGGACAGGAGGGAGCGCCAGCAGCACAAACAAAATAAGACCGAACAGTGATTTTGACATCCGATTACCCTCCTTCATCAATCGTCACCAGGGCTAGGCAAGCCGTTTGTCATGCATATCTGATTCCGGCATCGTTTTCGGACGTTTTCTGATATAGCGGAAAAAATGAATAACAAAAATCGTGACGGACAGGAGACCGAGAATACCGGCAACTCCTCCAAATACAGCGGGTCCCATCCATTCCGGAATATGGGTTGCCCATCGCCTTGGCGTACTTAATGCGCCGGATACCAGAAACGATCCACTCAATCCGAGAATCGCAAGCGTGTAGCCAACAAAGCCAATCCGGTCTATGATCGTCGTTTTGATGGCACTGTCATGTTTGGCCAAATAATACATGAAACCAAAAATCATCGCACATGCTCCCAGTGCCATATACATATGAAAATGCCCCGGAACCCACTTGGTGTTGTGCATGACCTGATTGACGACGATTGTCGCATCAACAATTGCCGGAACAACACCAACTACCCATCCGAACATCGACAGGAAAATAAGACCGGAGCCCATATCCCACTTAATCCCAGATTTGTAAACAATCATCAGCGCCCCATATGCTGTTACCACTAACACCGGCAAACCGTTTGCATAGGAAAGAGCCTGTCCCATAATCAGCATCCATATCGGCATGACTGAATCCATCAATAAATGGTGGGTGTAAATCAGTAGTGTAAAGACCGTTGACATCGTCCACGCTATCAAAAATACCTTGTTAACTTTCCATGTACGATGGGAATACTGTTGCAAAATTTCATAAACGGCAATCACGGCCATGTAAATGATCGCGTTCGCAAAAATGTGCCCAAACGCGTAAGTCAGATTTTTAGCCAGCAGTGGATCAACTGTAAACGTCGGGTTTAACACATTAATGATATTCATGATTAACACAATGGCGCCTGCCGTCAATGCCGTAATATTGACGATGGTGACCATTGTACTCGCAATGACTGTACTGGAAGGGGAATCATACTCGGATTTTTTCCCGGATATGACATCCCAGCCCAATCCTTTGGCAAGGCTGCCATATGTTTTGACGATTGCATGCCCGCTGTCCAGATAGAAAAGCAAAAAACCAACACCCAATATCAGCATTCCGACTAAATACAAGAGAGCTCCGATTGTGCCCCATGCGTTGGCCGAAAGCTGTGGCAGCGGATATAAAAATGTCCAGGAACTCGCATATTCAAATGAAAATACTCCAACAATCACCATGACAATCCCCGTCAGAAACAATACCAGATTAACCTTCAACACGGTTTTCGACAGGGTCACATATTGACTCAAAAAATATGCCATGATGCCAGCAGCTGCAAATGCTGCTGCACCAACCATTCCGGTTCCATGTATCGTCAGGAACTGGTAAAAGGTTGCCGGTGTCAAATCCAATACACCACCCTGTGCCAAAAGCATTAGAATACCAAAGATCATCATGACCAGAATAATCAAACCGCCGACGATTAAATAAGATACAACTAAATGATTGCGGGATTTTACTGACATTTATCACACCTCCGTTATGTTATTCTGTCACGATTATTTCCGCTGTCATGACATGATGAGCCAGACCACAATATTCCAGACAAAGGATTTCATACGTGCCAGGCTCGTCGAACGTGATATATACGTCATTTGTGTAGTCAGGCATTGCCTGTGTCTGGGTGACCATATTCATCTCATCATCATAAAGGCCAAACCCATGATTCACATCCTGGCTCGTGACACGAAATTCAATCGGTTCACCGACTTTAAATTCGGTTTGGCTTATTTCCCAGCCGAATTGCATCGCTTCCACCTCAACTACTGTCGGCCCGGCACCGGCACTGTATACCGGCTGATTATATGGAAGATCCCTTAACGTGTAAATGGTCACGGCCAACATGACGATAATCAGCACTGCACCATAAAGTGACCGTGCTTTGTACCACTTCTTTTTAATCGGTTCATAATCTCGTCGTTCTGTGGATTTTAATACCACAACACCGAAAACGGCTGTCATAATAAGCATGACAATTAAGCTGACGACCCATGCAACGGTTTGTATCACATTCATAACCCCCTTAATGTTTGGCTCGTTATATAACCAGCCAAAATAAATGATCGGCTATAGCATACGAAATATAGAACTACATCTGAGTGATGCGTATCACGCATTGTAGATTATTTTGTGAAAAAACAGTTTTTTTAGTTTTTATAGTTAAAACGATGAAAATAATAAAAAAGCAGCAAGGTACGTCTAAATACCTTACTGCTTATTCGAGTCATCTGATCATGTATTAAGCCAATTTATCTATATTAAGAATCGTTAAGTGGTGAGAGATTCAATGTCACGATATGGTTTGCTTATCGTGATAACCCCCAATTCGTGATGATCTGCTTCGTAAAGCGCACTTTGCACGAATCGGACTTCGCTGTTGTCTCCGATGATCCCAAGTTTAAAAAATGCGCCGCCCTCCTGCAATGCATTGTAAAAAGCATCCATGTCGTTAATTTTCCTGCCGTTTACGGTGCTAATCACTTCGCCTGCTGAAATACCCAAACGGTCTGCAGGTGAACCAGGGATAACAGCCAGAACCCGGATCCCACGTTCATGACGATGAAAAAATGGCGTCATTTTCCTATCCGCCATGCGGTGTCTGTAACTGACAAATTCCCGGCCAATAATCGCGATCACAACCGCTGCCAATGAGAGCCAACCGATGTAAAGACTGCCAATTGCGAGAAACAGAACAAATAGGCTTAAAATGTGAATGGATTTAGCCAAACGGGCCGCGGCCTTTTCAGGTAATTCGCTTCTGACTATATGATCAAACCCAACCACAAAAGGAATCAGCATCAGGCTGTATGTTTCACCATTCACCGAAAAATATGGCCAAAAAGGAGCCATTGATGTGATGGAACCAGTTGGTATCAATATAAAAAACGGAATGAGTGTCATTTTTTTTAGGTGGTGTACACCAATCATTAAACCTCGATGACCTGACTCCAAATCCGGGAACGTATCATCCCGGCTGGGCCGTTTTAATAAAAACGCTTCTGCCGATAACAGGATAGCCAATAATAAACTGAACCCTGTAAAATTGGCAGATTCAAATAAACCCGGATCGAGTGCAGATTGGTAAGCCAATACAAAAGGTGCCATAAATATCAACAAAAATGTGATCCCGATCGTATAGCTCGGCGACAGCAATGTAAAACGAAGGGACAAACTAAGCAAGATGGTTACACTAGCCAACAGGATAATCGCCTCAACTGAGAAAACAATCCCCGCGCCGATAGTCACAATAGACAGCAACAGTCCAAAGATCACGGAAATTAGCCACGTATGCCGCCATTCTGCAAACATATCAAACACTTTTAAACCAAAACGCTTTCGCTCTTTTTTAATCCGTTTATAACCAGCAACGATTACTAACAAAATGGCCCAGTACACGAGCGGATTCAAAAAGAATCGCCCTATTCCGTTTGCTAGTTCTACAAACCAGACTTCCGCCATGATGCTCACCTTCTGTCATTTTCTATAGTTCGTTTCAGTGACTATATTCGCGATTTGTCGAATTATTTCCTGCCTGTTGAAGAAAAAACGCTGACGCGTCTTTTCAGTTGCCAGAGGTTAGAAGTCGGATTGGAGGAAATCGGCGAGGGAGCCGATTTCGGCATTGAAAACGTCATCTAAAGTGATCTGACGTTGTAAAGGAAACCCGCGAGAAACCCCCGCGGATCGGTCCTATGATACATGTAACGGGCAGTTCCAATCTACCATTCCAAGGTTAATACAGAAAAGATATTGGCGTGAACTGCCCGTTAATGTCCAATTCGTTCATCCAACAATCAGTGGCGAATACCATATCACTGATTGAGGATTCAGGTTATTCATATAAAGCATCGAGCGCCTTTTCCATTTGCCGGTCATCTTCGCCATTACGAATCCGGTCAACAACGGCCGTTTCAATGGCGCCTGCCGTCTGTTCATCAACCTCTCCGGTCACATCAAGGTCGTGATCTGTCTGAAAGTTGTCAATGGCCGCTTCTGTCTTATGACTGAAATAACCATCTGTCCGGCCAGGATCATAGCCAAGGCCTGACAGCATTACCTGCAGGTTTGCCACATTTTCACCCGTCTCATTGTACGTGACCGGCTCCTCCACCTGCACGGGATTCGTAAAGTAATATTCCGGCTGTTCCACTTCAACAGTTGGTTTTACGCCTTCTTCATGAATCCATGTCCCTTCAGGGGAAAGCCATTTGAAAAAGGTTAACTTAACTCTGCTGCCGTCATCACCAATCGGTACAGCCTGCTGAACAGTTCCCTTGCCAAAACTGTCCGTTCCGACAACATGATAGCCGACTTCTTTCATGGCGACCGCTAAAATTTCCGAAGCCGACGCACTGCCTTCGTTTATTAGCACACTGATCGGATACGGCTTTTTCTCGTCCAACTCGGAAAAGGACTTTTCCGTTTCACCGTTCTGATTTTCAATCTGTACATAAGGTATATCGTTTGGAATAAAATTTTCCAACACGCCCTCAACAGCGGATAAGACACCTCCCGGATTGCCCCGAACATCGATGACAAGTCCTTCAATATTTTCATCTTCCAGTGACGCCAGCTGCTGTGTAAAATGTTCTGCTGTATTTTCCGCAAAAGACGTTATTTCGATAACACCTGTTTTCTTGCCATCGATTGTCTTTGTTTCGGAGTAAACCGTTTCAACCGGGATGTCATCACGCACAATGGTTACCTCAAACGGATCGGAAACCCCGGAACGCTGAATTTCGACAACGACTTCTGAACCTTTTTCGCCACGGATTTTTTCGACGGCTTCATTTAAATTTAAACCCGCAACACTTTCGCCGTCCACACTCAAAATCTGGTCATTCGGTCTGAGGCCTGCATCCTCGGCAGGTGAATCCTTAATCGGTGATACGATCGTAACCTTTCCATTCACCATGCTCACTTCAGCGCCGATTCCCTCAAATGATGATTCGATTGTTTCATTAAATTGGGTCATCGATTCAACATCCATGTAAGAACTGTATGGATCTTCCAATGAGGCAACCATACCCTGGATGGCCCCTTGAATCAATTGCTGATCCTCGACATCTTCCAGGTAGTGTTCCTTGATTAAATTATAGGTTTGCGCCACTTTTTGCATATCGGCAGGCGGTGTATACTGGTTCTGCTCTAATGTATCAACCGAATCAGCCGGTTCCCCCTGGTCGGGATCGGGCTGTGCCAGTTTGACACCTAAAAATGCACCCGCAAACCCCAATACCAGCGCAGCCGCAAAAATAAGGAATATGTGTTGCTTTCGCAGTTTCATGTTTTCACCTCACCTTATCTATATTCACCCGATCGTTTGTCCATTACGGTAATCGAAAGAAACGCCGCGTTACCATCGGAACATGCTCTTGTATCTATAAAAAGGCATCACACCGTAATGTGCGATGCCTTCAATATTATAGTTTATGCAAACAAAATGCAATGTCATGCGTCCCATTTCTCAGTTGAGATAACTCAGCGGATTGACGGAATTACTTTTTGAGGCGTTCCAGCCGCCCTTATGAATTTCAAAATGCAGATGCGGACCGGTTGAATGTCCCGAATTTCCACTTGCACCAATTGTCTGACCACCGCTGACTGTTTGACCTGCTGATACAGATATACTGCTCAAATGCGCATATAGCGTTGTATAAGAGACGCCATCGATGGAATGGGAGATTAAGACAGCATTCCCATAACCATTCATCGACCCATCATTTTCAGTATGGGTTGAAATAACCACCCCTGAAGCGGCAGCATTGATCGATGTTCCAACACCGACACCGTAATCAATTCCGGCATGAAGTTTCCCCCAGCGCTGACCATACTCGGATGACACGGATGCTGCTACCGGATGACTGAAGGTGCCGTCTCCACCCGACTCACCTGAATCCTTATCCTCGGAAAGCTGCTCTAACTCCCCTTCTTCCTCAGTTTCGTTTTTCTCTTGTTTTTTCTCCTTGGCCATTTCGATTGCTTTTTGATTAGCCGCTTCCTGCTTTCGTAATATTTCCTGTTCATCTTCTAAACTAACTTTATATTCTTCCAGTTCACTTTGTTCTGCTTCCAACTCACTAAGCAAATCTTCTTTTTCGTCCATTTGACCGTCCAGCTGTGATTTTAGCGATTCAAGTTCCTGCTTCTGGCTTTTCAGAGATGCTTTCTGTTCTTTCACGTCAGCTTTCTTGTCTTCCACAGTCTGTTTCTTTTCCTTGACTTCTGCCTTCTTATCTTCAACTTCCTGTTTTTCACGTTTATGTGTCTCCATGATGTTTTGATCCTGGTTCATAATCGTGTTGACAGCTGATGACCTGCTGATGAAATCACCAAAACTTTTTGATCCCAAAAGTACTTCTATGTAATTCATACTGCCACCATTTGATTGGATGGCACGAAGCCGATCTTTTAATAGTTGTTCGCGTTCTTCAATGCGTTGTTTCAATTCCTGTATGTCGTCTTCCAACTGTTCAATCTGAGCACCCAGCTCATCAATCTGATTGTTTAGCTCGTCAAGTCGGGCATTGGTGTCAGCAATTTCATTTTCTTTGGTCGCAATATTTTCCCGTGTATCGGCTAATTCCTGATCTATCTCGTCAATCTCACTGTTGACATTCTCCTGTTCACCTTTGTTTTCATCGATTTTTTCTTCTGTTTCCTGTTTGTCATTTTTTAGCTCGGATTTTTCTTGTTCAATTTCTTCTTGTTCATTTTTTTTATTTTGGATTTTTTGTTCCAGATCTTCAGTCGTCTGTGCTGATACCTGCTGCATATTGAAAAACCCGGTACTGACAACCATTAATGTTATCAGTACATACGAAATAAATTTCCTCATCCCGTTTTCCCCTCTCTGTTGGATCTCGTACATCGTTTGTTTCTATTAAACTTTCAGGAATTTGCGTACACTCATAACGCTTCCCCATATTCCGATGAATGTGCCAATTAATAGAATGGTGAGTGATAGCTGCCAGGCAAATGGATGGAATGGCAGTAATTCGACAAACGGGTACCTGATTTTTTCACTGATATTGTTTGCCAGATAGGAATAACCCGTCATAACAGCGACAACAGGGATAATCGCCCCCAGTATGCCATGAAATGCTCCTTCAATAAAAAATGGCCAACGAATAAAGCCGTTCGTGGCACCGACCAGCTTCATAATCCCGATTTCCCTGCTCCGGGCCATGATGGTCAGTTTTATCGTGTTAGAAATAAGGAATATAGCCGTAAAAACCAAAGCAGCTATCAGTACCAGGCCGATATTCCGAGCATACTCGTTAAACTGGAAGAGCCGGTGGATAACCTCTTGGCCGTAGTTCACTTTTTGAATATGATCCAGTTTGTTAATCTGTTTTGCCAGGGCTTCCGTATTTGACGGTTCCTTGGCTTTGACAATATAAGCATGGCTCAGCGGATTGTCCTGCTCAAACATCTCCCACGTGCTTCCGTCTTCACCCATATCATCAATTAATTGCTCAAGCTGTTCACTCTTTGAGTTGAATTTAACACTTTGTGCTGTATCCATTTCTTCGATGGTTGACCCAAGTTCCTGTATTTGCTCTTCATCAGCGGTAACGTCGATTAATGCCTCAATCTGAACGTCTTCCTCCAGGCCATTCGCCATATGATTAAGGTTCAGCATCAAGGCGAGAAAAGCCCCGACTAGAAGCAATGTTGTGGTGACAGCACCTACTGATGCGACGGTCATCCAACCATTCCGGAAAAGGTTTTTGACCCCTTCCCTCATATGACGTTTCGTTGTTCTAAGCTTCATAGCCGTAATCACCTCGGTGTTCGTCACGAACGATTAACCCGTCTTCTATTGCGATAACGCGTTTTTTAGCCGTGTTGACAATTTCTTTGCTGTGGGTGGCCATGATGATGGTTGTACCCCTGTCATTAATCGCTTTAAAGATCCGCATGATCTCCCATGATGTGTCCGGATCCAGATTACCAGTAGGCTCGTCTGCTATGGCAATTTTAGGATTGTTCACAATGGCACGTGCGATGGATACCCGCTGCTGTTCGCCTCCCGATAATTCGTCCGGAATGAACCTTGCCTTATTTTTCAAACCGACCAGGTCAAGAACATCCATGACTCGCTTGCGGATGTTGCGCGGCGACTCTTCAATCACTTCGAGTGCAAACGCAATATTTTCATAGACTGTCAGTTTCGGAAGCAGTTTGAAATCCTGAAAAACAACGCCGACATCCCGGCGCAAATATGGCACTTTACTTTCCTTTAATGTTTTCAAATCAGTATCGTTGATGATGACTGTGCCTTCGGTTGGTTTCACTTCACGATAAATTAATCTGATAAACGTTGATTTGCCAGCACCGCTTGGACCGACCACATAGACGAATTCACCTTGATCAATGTCGACATTGATGCCGTTCAACGCTGTCACACCATTTGCATAAGTTTTATAGACATTTTTCATATTAATCATGGACATATCACCTTTAGCAAGAATGTTGTATTGTCTGGCTGTGGATTCTTCAAAACAGTATCGAAAGGGGACGTCTCACTCACTGGTGTTTCACACTGAAGTCAGAAATCAGCTGTTTTCACCAGTTCGTATTATTTCCTCCCCGGAAATCAGACGTTATAAAAAGCAACTTTCTTCTTAAAACGAGTTAGTTTATGTAATTTTTATCTATTATAACATTTTTCAACACAAATTTTAGGCATATTAATATTACATTTTCATTTCAATTTACGGGGTTCGGTTCTAACTTTGTAATATTTTAAGACATTATGGAAAAAGCTTCTTTCGTATTGCGGTAGAATAACCACTAGTTGAGGATGACTCTGAAGGAAAAACGCTGACGCGTCGTTTCAGATGCCAGAGGCCAAAAGTCGGATAGGAAGAAATCGGCGAGGTAGCCGATTTCGGTATTGAAAACGTTATCCAAAATGTTATATTTTCTCATCTTATAAACAAGGCATGAAAAAAAGCCTGGCCTATATCTGTCATAGACCAAGCTTTAAGTCAGTAAGTAGTCACGTTATTTTTTGTCAGCTAACCATTCAGCTACCGCTTGGGCGTCTGCCTCGTCCAAGTTTTGCGGCTGCATTTGGCCTTTACCATTTTGAATGATATCGACAATTTCATCTGCTGAGTAATCCGATCCAACAGATGTTAAACCCGGACCAACATTGCCGGAAAGATCTTGACCATGGCAGGAGGCACAGTTGCTTTCAAAAATCTCTTCAGCAGCTGCCGTGTCGACTGTACCACCGTCATCGCCGCCGGTGCTTTCATCGTCGCCACCGTCATTACCACCACCGCCACAAGCGCCGAGCACAAGCGCTGTGCCGAACAACATTGTTAATAACCATTTTTTCATGTTTAATCCCCCCTAACGCGTTTAGTGAAAAGGTTATCACACATATTATAACCCTATATTCAAAAATTAAAACCATTACAGCTGTCACTTTCATGGTATACCGTCCCTAAATCACAGGCAGATAAGGGCGTTTGGCAATATGTGTCAATTTCATGAATCTTTTTGTTAACTGATCCGTGAACGCAAAAATGCATCGATAAATGGATTTAGTTCCCCGTCTATGACACCTTGTGCATTGCCCGCTTCAACATTTGTACGGTGATCTTTCACCATGGTGTAAGGGTGGAAAACATACGAGCGAATTTGGCTTCCCCAGCCAATTTCCCGTTGTTCACCGCGCAGTTCGTCCATTTCCTGCTGCTGCCGCTCCAATTCCTGCTGATACAGCTTGGACCGGAGCATTTTCATGGCACGCTCCCGGTTCTGAATTTGCGAGCGTTCTGACTGGCATGTCACGATGATTTTTGTCGGCAAGTGAGTAATCCTGACAGCTGAATCGGTTGTGTTGACGTGCTGACCGCCTGCACCGCTTGCTCGATACGTATCGATATGGAGATCTTCATTTCTGATTTCAATCGCTACATCATCATCCATTTCAGGTATGACTTCACATGACACAAACGATGTATGGCGTCTTCCTGATGAATCAAACGGCGATATGCGCACAAGGCGATGGACGCCTTTTTCAGCTTTCAAATAGCCATACGCATTATGCCCTTTAATCCATAATGTGACACTTTTGACACCTGCTTCATCGCCTGGAAGATAGTCCAGCGTCTCGACGGTAAAGCCTTTTTTGTCAGCCCAGCGCTGGTACATTCGCAGCAACATACTTGCCCAGTCCTGCGATTCCGTGCCACCGGCTCCGGGATGCAGTTCCAAAATCGCATTGTTCTGATCGTATGGCTCACTTAGCAGCATTTGTAGTTCAAACTGGTTCATCTCTTTTCTTAATGCTGCCACCTCATGTTCCAGATCAGCAAACAGTTCCTGATCATTTTCCTCTTTGACGAGTTCATAGGAAACCTCAATGTTATCGCGTTTTTCCTCCAGCGATGCAAACCCTTCGACATAACGCTTCAGGCCGTTGTTTTCATCAATCAGCTTTTGCGCCCTGTCCTGATCATCCCAAAAAGCAGGGTCCGACATTTCCATTTCCAGTTCTTTGATACGTTCCCGTTTGACATCTAAGTCAAAGAGACCCCCTGAAGTCATTAATCCGCTTATTCATTTGCTGCAGTTCATTTCCAATGTCAACTAATTCCATTGTGTTCACCTCATTCAGATTGTCAATTATTATTGGATGTTTAAAAAGCCCGGATACGCTAGGATTAGGCGCCGTGACATTTTTTATATTTTTTGCCGCTGCCGCACGGACACGGGTCATTCCGTCCAACCGTTTCCGTCTTCACGTAAGGTTTCCGTGACTTTTTCTTATCATCCTGATCCTGCCCGCCGGAAACCGCCTGCGTATTTTTGACGACTTCCTGGCGCTGCAGATTATCCCGGATTTCTGCTTTCATCACGTATTTGGCCACTTCCTCTTCAATTTCAACGACCATTTCCTCAAACATCTGAAAGCCTTCTGCCTGATATTCCTGCAGCGGATCGTTCTGACCGTATGCACGCAGGTGAATCCCCTGCCGCAGCTGATCCATCTGGTCGATATGATCCATCCACTTGGTATCAACGGTACGCAGAACGATTACTTTTTCGAATTCACGCATTTGTTCAGACGAAAGCTCCTGTTCTTTTTCATCATACCGAGCTATCACCTTGTCCATGATGTCATCGATTATTTCGTCCGGTTCTTTCCCTTTGATAGCGTCCACAGAAATATCTTCCGGGCTCAGCAAATTGCCGTGAACGTACTCGATAATCGAATCAAGTTCCCAGTTTTCATCAAGATCATCCTGTGTATTCGCACCGACGACACGTTCCAATGTGGATTTGATCATGCCTTCTACAATATCACGCAAATCTTCGGTCGCTTCAATCACGTCAAAACGCTGTTTGTAAATGATGTCGCGCTGTTGTCTCAGGACGTCATCATAGGAAAGCACGGTTTTACGGGCATCAAAATTATTCCCTTCAACCCGCTTCTGGGCAGATTCTACAGCTCTTGACACCATTTTGCTCTCAATGGGCTGCGTATCATCCATGCCCATTTTTTCCATCATCGAACTCAAATTTTCCGAACCGAAACGACGCATCAGCTCATCTTCCATCGACAGATAAAACTGCGATAAGCCAGGATCCCCTTGACGGCCTGAGCGTCCGCGCAGCTGATTGTCAATCCGGCGGGACTCATGCCGTTCCGTACCAATGACAGCAAGCCCACCAAGCTCCTTCACACCATCACCAAGCTTGATGTCGGTTCCACGCCCAGCCATGTTCGTGGCAATCGTTACGGCACCTTTTTGTCCGGCATTCTCAATAATTTCCGCTTCCCGGTAATGGTTTTTGGCGTTCAGTATATTGTGCGGGACACCGGCTTTTTTCAGTAGTTTGGAGATTAATTCCGACGTTTCAACAGCAACAGTACCGACCAGTACAGGCTGTCCGATTTCATGCCGCTGTTTAATATCCTCTGCTACAGCCCGGAATTTTCCCTCCATCGACTTATAAATCATATCCGCCTCGTCATCACGAATAATCGACTCATTCGTGGGGATGGCGATAACATCCATATTGTAAATATTACGGAATTCTTCTTCTTCGGTTTTAGCCGTACCGGTCATACCGGCCAATTTCTCGTACATCCGGAAAAAGTTCTGAAATGTAATCGAAGCGAGCGTCATACTTTCATTTTGAATCTGCAATCCTTCTTTGGCTTCAATCGCTTGATGGAGACCGTCACTGTAACGACGTCCTTTCATCAGCCGGCCGGTGAACTGATCCACAATGATCACCTCACCTTCCTGGACGACATAATCGGTATCACGCTGCATGGACACATGGGCTTTTAAAGCCTGGTTAATATGGTGGGTCAATGACACATGATTCAAGTCAAACAGGTTTTCAATGCTGAAATACCGCTCTGCTTTATTGATCCCTTCTTCTGTCAGTTGAACACCTTTCGTTTTCTCGTCAAACGTGTAGTCTGTTTCCCGGTTTAACGTCCGGACAAAGGCATTCGCCTGTTGATACATCGACGCTGATTTTTGTGCCGATCCGGAAATGATCAACGGTGTCCGCGCCTCATCAATTAAAATCGAATCCACCTCATCAATGATTGCGAATGGAAGCGGACGCTGGACCATCTGTTCCTTATAAAGAACCATATTGTCACGCAAGTAATCAAAGCCGAATTCGTTGTTTGTCCCATACGTGATGTCACAGTTGTAGGCTTCCCGTTTTTCCTCTTTTGTCATACCGTTGCCATTCATACCAACTGTCAGGCCAAGGAAATGATATAGTTCACCCATTTCCCTAGCGTCCCGGTCTGCCAGATAATCGTTAACTGTGATAATATGCACGCCTCTTCCGGTTAGTGCATTTAAGTAGGCAGGCATCGTGGAAGCAAGTGTCTTACCTTCACCTGTCTTCATCTCGGCAATATTGCCTTCATGCAGGGCAATGGCACCCATAAGCTGAACAGGGAATGGCCGCATGCCCAACACACGTCTGGAACCTTCACGTACAACAGCAAATGCTTCCGCAAGCAAATCATCCAATGATTCACCGTTGGCATACCGCTCTTTAAATTCGTCGGTTTTCCTGCTGAAATCATCATCGGCTAATTGTTCCATATCAGACTCCAGTGCTTCGATCTGATCAACTTTACGCTGTAATTTATTTAACTGTTTCTTATTGCCATCACCAAAAATCTTTGTGAGTAACCCTGCCATATAAAACGCTCCTCATATGATTTCATTAAAAATACGTGTCCGGCCCCACCATCTGGCGCGTGCCGTTATAATCTCAATCGTCATTGCTACGTTCTGACGCTAGAAAATGCTACTTTGCCACCAAAACACGATGGCAAAGTTCTATCATAGCACGTAATCTTGTTTATACTTAATATCGTCCAATATTTATGATAACGCATCTCAAGTGGTATGACAACTGATTGAGGTACGTGCCAACATAACAGCAAAACAGTCTTTGAAGCTGGAATGAGCCTTTGTGCGAATACGAAAAAAGAAAGAACAGTCCGGGGATGAACTGCTCTTTCAGTCGTTGAGGCAAACTGAGGCAAATATGAGGCTAATAGGAAGGCCTATGTAAATGAATAGTGTTCTTTCTGCTTCCTATCCAATTCTGACAGTCGACGATTGGTAACAGCAACAATTTCCAGCAGCTGGGCAATCGCTTCTTCATGCTGCCTGACCTGTTGAACTAATTCGTCATACGCTATTTCACTCACATAAGCACTTCCTTTCTTCTTGGATAATTCTGTTATAGCACGGAATTGTGCCATAATGCCAATTGCCATTTTTCAATTTTATCTTCCAATCGACAAAGTTTTATCCTGAAAAGTACAATTTTCGACGCACTTTCCCGTTAACCAGCGAAAAATACAGCTGCTTTATATTACAAAATTAAATTTCAGCATTCCATACGACAACTTTCGACATAACATAGCTAACCCTTGGTCTGCCTGGACTTCACGGAGATAAATGATCGGTTTCGTTTTTGGAACTCCCTTATGACAGCGGCCAAAAGAAAAAGGCGATCCCTCTGCAGGAACGCCCTTTCTGTCAAAATGTATCCAGCGCAGTAAAAGTCAGATAAAGACTCGACTGCCTGTTTTCCTTCATATTAACTATTCGGTTCGATCAAGCCATACTTTCCATCTTTCCGGCGATAAACAACATTGGTGTTGCCGGAGATAGCATCTGTGAATACATAGAATGCATGTCCCAGCAAATCCATTTGCAAGACAGCTTCTTCTGAATCCATTGGTTTCAGATCAAATTGTTTTTTCCGGACAATTTCCGGCTCATCATCATCTTCTTTTCCATTTGCAATTTCGGCTTCTTTTTCAAGTTCGGCAAATATGTGTTTCGGAGAACCTTTTTGTCTGAATTTACGATTCACTCTTGTTTTGTACTTGCGGATTTGACGTTCCAACTTATCCACTACCAGATCAATGGCTGCATACAAATCAACATGTCGCTCTTCGGCTCTGAGCAGCAAATCGGGTATTGGAATCGTCACCTCAATTTGTTGTTCATCGTTGTAGACACTCAAGTTAACATTGACATCGGATGATGGTGGTGTATCAAAGTACCTTTCAAGTTTGCCGATTTTCTTTTCGACATAGTCACGAATCGCGCCGGTCACCTCAATATTTTCACCACGAATATTGTACTTCATACAAAGTGTCCTCCTTTCATCCTATGTATTTATTATACTACATTCCCGTACTTTTTTCCTGCTTAAACAAGCACTGTTTTCCAGGAAAAAATAGATTATGGAACTTTTCAGCAATCAGGCCTTTCACACCGAGCATCGCGGCTAATCCTGCTTATCAAGAAAGGCTGTTTTCTAGATTGTTGTTGTTGACACAACATCCAAAACTGCGACGTAACTATTGCTTGGTTGTTTTCTATAAGTACGTGTCATTCCCGCCGTCCGGGATCGCAGCTTCACCGAAAAACCTGCAACACGACGAGCACAAAGCAAAGCTTCACCGAGTACGCTTCAACCTGCGAGGAGTGCAGCTTCACTGAAAAACTTGCAACACGACGAGCACAAAGCAAAGCTTCACCGAGTACGCTTCAACCTGCGAGGAGTGCAGCTTCACTGAAAAACTTGCAACACGACGAGCACAAAGCAAAGCTTCACCGAGTACGCTTCAACCTGCGAGGAGTGCAGCTTCACTGAAAAACTTGCAACACGACGAGCACAAAGTGTTTTTCCGCAGCGATGGACCAGCATTTACTTAAATTCTGAAGTTTGGGAGGAATTCCTGATAAAGTTACGTCGCAGTTTTATCAAATGCAAGCGTCTAAGGGCAATAAAATTCACGAAAAGAGCCTTAAGAAAAATGCTGACGCGTCATTTCAGATGTCAAAGGTCAAAAGTGGATTGGAATAAATTGGCAGGTTAGCCAATTCCAGTATTAAAACGTCTTCCAAAATTTTATTTTTATCTTACCAAAAAAGCTCCGGGGTACCGGAGCTTATAGCTTTAATTTCTGCTATCCATGTACATACCATCTGCTGTTTTCACATTTTCATATGGATTGAGGTATGAGCGATTGGATTTTTTCTGTTTTTTGGATTGTTTCATTTCCAGCTTCAACGCATCAAATAGCGCATCCATTTTTTGTTGTATCTGTTCATTCAGCGCAACTGTCTGCTGGCCGGTCAATCTTTCATCAGCGGTAAACGGTGGGGTGATTTGATCAAGCAACTTTTTTCTTTCGTCAAGCAATTCATGAACTTCCCCCATGATGTCATCCCTGTTTTGGGCATTAACTTGGCCATTAAGCACATCTTCAAGCTCCCGGGTTAGCACCAATAATTGCTGCAGACGGTTCATTATACCCGCCTACCCTGGGCATACCGGCTCTGACGTGTTTGCTTAATAACCTGCTTCCAGGTGTCACGGAACTCGGTGACATAGGTCAGCGCCTCTTCCAGAAAGGCCGGGTCATTTTTAATATTGGCCTCTTTCAGCTGGTGCAGAATATAGTCATATAATGGCATCATCTGTTGTGAAATCACCACGTCGGTATCCAATGTGACCATCAGTTCCTGGATAATTTTCTGAGCCTTTTGGATATTGCTATTTTTGGCTTCAAACCTGGCGCTTTCCATATCCTTCATCGCCTGTTTAATAAACTTGATACAGCCATTATACAGCATTAGCGTAAGTTCCCCTCCCGATGCTGTGTTGACGGCATTATTCCGGTAGGTTTGGTATTGTTTTTGAATGGACACTCCGAAACACTCCTTTAAAGCGATTGATAACATCACGGCTGCGGACTACATCATGCCTCCGCCGCCAAACTGGTTCTGTAATTGTGCCGACTGCTGGTTCATCTGCTGTATTGCCTTCTCCATCTCGGTGAATTGGCTCCAATAACGATTTTCCACTTGAACCATGCGCTCTTCAAAAGATGCTATTCGCTCATTCAAATCTTTCATTCGTTTGCCAATTGTATAGTTTTCCAGGGTATCTGTTCCCTTCCCTGCACGCTGCTCAATCTGACCTATTGTAGAATCAAGTGAATCTTCAAGCCTATTAATAACACCTCTGTCATCACCTTCTGAACCATTGGAAAAAAGCTGGTGTACACTGTCCGGGTCATTGGACAGGGCATCTTTTAATGCCTGTTCATCGACTTCCAATTTTCCGCCATCCAAATAATTGCTGGTGGTCGTAATTCCGATTTGTGTTAACGATGTATAAGCACCATCTGTTTCAACCTCGGAATACCAGCTGCTGCGCATGGAAAAAAGCCCTCCGGAAATAGACGATTCGCCACGGAGAATCCCGCTTTTTGCTTTTTCTTCCCAAAGTTCAATTTCCCGCTCGGACATCTCGTTCTTCTGTTCCTCGGTTAAAGGGGGATAATCCCGGAATTTCTCCTCCTGCTGGGTCCCATTGAGTTTTTCGACGACTTCATTGTACTGATCGACAAAGTTCATAATCGATTCAAATGATTGTTCGACATCATTGGCCACAGTGACGTTTGCGCCATCTCCTGTTGTTGTATCGTTGAACTCGTAAGTGACACCACCGAGTTCATATTCGTTATTATGGGAAGTCATTTCTATTCCGTTGTATTTGAATTCAGCGTCTGTTCCACCTGTTTCTGCGCCTGTCAACTTCAGACTGCTGAAAAACGCATCACTCGAATCAAAATCGATTTCACTGCCATCCGTATTGTAATCACCAGTTCTTGTTGTTTCCATAGCCACTTTTTGTGAATGGGGATCGTAAATGGCACGGACATTATTGTCATCCTCTGTAATCATTTCCAACACATCGTTCAGTGTGTCTTTTTCGCCGATAGTATAAGAGTGCTCTTGTGGGTCACCGTTACTGTCATAAGTTGTAAAAGATACAGAATCAACCCCTTCATCAGACAGTATGCTATCCTCGTCCATTTCAAGGCTTTCCTGACTCATCGTAATGGCTGAAGTTGCCATTTTATTTACCTTTATATTAAACGTTCCCTCATCAGCGTCGGATGAAGCGGTTGCTGTTACTGCGTTGTCCTGTGATGAATTAGCCGACTTTGAGTTGTATGTACTGCTCTTTTTCATATCAAGGGTCATGTCATCCAATTCTGCTAACGTTTTATTGACATCACGAAATGCATCCTGTTTCCAGGTAAGTTTTGTCTGATCCTGTTCCATTTTTTGCAGTGGCATTCGCTCTGCTTCCATCAGTTTATTAACAAGATTATCAACATCCATTCCTGACGCCAAACCGCCAATACGCATGTTTTCTAACTCCTTTCAGAGAGTGCTCTAAAACCTGTTTTAAATCTTTTCATCTACATGTAAACCCATGAATTCTACCATTGCTGCATACATATCGAGCATTTTTTCCGGTGGGATTTCCCTAATAACCTCATCTTTGTCACGATCAATCACTTTAACATAATAGCTATCAAGTTTATCATGAAGCTCAAATTCAAGGCTCGTCCGTAATGGTTCCATAAACGCATTTAATTGGGATACGATTGTTTCCGCTTGATCTGCATCCATTGTTAGTTCTTTATATTGTTCTGTATTGGTGCTATTTTCGGCATCTCTTTCCTTTGCAGGTGTCATGTGCTTGCTGTTATGTTCATTTTGCAAGGGTTGAACTACTGTTAGTGCATCTTCTAACTTCATTGCCCATGCAACTCCCCATATTAAATTTATTTATTGTTTATATCGGCAAAAAAAATAAATTGTTAAAGAATCTGCCTCATTTTTCTTCCGTTTGCAGGATATCCAAAATATCCTCTGATAAGTTGGCAGCCTCATTATTCTGCCTTTGAATATCAAGATAAATTTCTTTCCTGTGAATATCGACTGATCCGGGTGCTGAAACTCCCAGTTTCACTTGATCGCCTGCCACATCAAGTACTTTAACTTCAATATGTTCACCAATTTGAATTGATTCATTTTGTTTTCGTGTCAAAACAAGCATAGCTACTCTCCTTTCACCGCTGTGGAAACAGATGAAGTGATAGCTGCTTTGGATGGATAAACGTCTGTATTTAATATGTACTGCTTTCCTAGTTGATTTTGTGAATTGATGATAATCGGTGCTTTCAGGTTAAGTGTGCTGGTATCAAACGGTTTTTTTACCGTCACAATGGCCAATACGATAACGTCTGCTTCATTGCTGATAGACAGACTTACCAGTAAACTGTCATCTAAATCGACCACGTAGTCCTGATAAAAATGGTATGGGTTGACGACGACAAATGCTATATCAGGCGTATCAGCTGACTGCAAAATCTGAAAAACCGGATTCCTTGGCATGTCCAGCAAAACGAATTGTTTTTCATTCGTAAATCCCGGCAGGCCTGATGGAAATTGAAGGATTTTGTGATGATCGACTTCCATTTCCCCCAGATATTTTGTTTGTATGCGCATGATATGCTCATCCTTTCTTATACTGAATCAGAGGACAAGTGGATAAAATCTATTTGCAAATCCTGATATTGTCCTATACGGGTTGTCACGTCCCCGGGTATATATGTATGCGTTGGTTTCTGCGACTGGTTATCGATCACAGGCTTGTTCACATTCACGCTAATTTGTACATTTGCCGGCTCGTAATTGGTTTTCGCGGCAAAGTTCGATGGTATGAACGTGATCCCAGGGGACTTCTGCTGATCATAGGCATTTGTTGTGGCCTGACTGACAATCGGATTACCTTCATTTTCGATCTCCATCAGCTCCTTGCCCTGTTTGGCACGGCGGGCAATCCCTGCCATTCCGTCTTGATAGCCATCATTTGCATGTTTTTCAATACGTTTAAAAATATGCATCAGTCCCATTTCTTCCCATGCCTGTGTCTGGTCAATGGTCAGTTTGGATGGCTTAGTCTCCATCGACACGTCAGCATGAGGCTGCCGAATCGATATGTCAGCTTCCGGCTGCCGGATTTCCTGTCTGGCAGGGGTTTGCTGTATTTGAATTTTTGCCATGTGAGATTCCATCCGGATTTGCGGCAAGCGCATCTGTCATCACCCTTTAATCAAATAAAGCCCTGTACCGAACATGGCCAGGGCTGGCAGTATTTATTAACGCAGAAAATCGACTAATGTTGGCTGTATGATTCGAGCTCCTGTCGATAATGCAGCACGGTGAACACTTTCCTGACTTATCAGATCGGTAATGACCTTTTCATAATCAATGTCCTCGTTTTCCGACATCGTTTTGGTAGCCGTAATTTCCTGTTCGCCCAACCGGTTTTCCACTAATTCAAGCCGGTTCATACGTGCTCCGAGATCTGCCCTTGCGTTAATGATATTATTAATATTTTCGTCGAGTGTATCAATACTGTCTTCCACAGCCGCCTGATCATTGTTTTCTAATGCACTCATAAAATCCGGAATGTCAGTATTGAATAATTCTTCGTCAAAAAGTTCTGTCGCATCAACATTTGCCTGGAGTTTTGTTCCCTTTATGATTTCAATATTTACCGGAGTCGAATTTACTGAAACATTTAAACTCCCATCTTCATTAACGGTAACAGGTCTTGTGTCAGTCTCCGTCCCATTAAAAATATATTTGCCGTTCACATTCGTATTGGCAATATCAACGAAATGTTCTTGCAGCTGTTCAACTTCTTCTTTCATGTTCTGTCGCTCTTCCGCATCATATGTATCATTGCTTGCCTGCACCGCCAGCTCACGCATTTTTTGCAAAGTTTGGGTTGCCTTGTCCAACGCAGCATCAGAGTTATCCATCCACGTGTGCATTTCATTTGTATTCCGCTGAAATTGCTCGACTTTTGTTACCTCTGTACGATAGCCCATCCCTTTCATGGCAATGACAGGATCATCAGAAGGACGGTTGATTTTTTTGCCGGTCGATAGCTGCTCCATGTATGTATTCATTTTGGAGTAACTACTTGACATATGATTTAGCATATTATTCGAAAGCATACTTTGTGTGATACGCATTACATTAACCTACCTTCCCACTAAACCCATATTATTAATGATCCGGTCGACCATTTCATCAACTGTTGTCATACTTCTGGCAGCAGCATTATAGGCATGCTGAAACTTAACCATGTTGGACATTTCCTCATCAAGTGATACCGAGCTGACTGACATTCGCTGTTCATCTACCTGCGATCGGAGTGTTTGCGTATTCTCAGTCATACGATTGGCTTCCTTTGCCATTACCCCTAAATCACCAATAACTGATTCAAAAAACCCATTAACAGATGTATCGCCCAGCTCTTCCAAAGATTCGTCAAAAGCGTCTGACAGGTCAGAAGCATTTGCACCGTCCCCAGTTCCGAAATCGTTACTGGCGGCTATCAATTCAGGATTGTCCAAAATGTCTTGATTTACGGTGATATTTGCTGCCGGCTCTTGTCCGGAAGCAGCTTGAAAAAAATCTTCTATACCTTGATCACTGTTCAAATCGAAACCACTGCTATGAACCTCGTTAAATTTTTCAGCAAACGCCTGGGCCATTTTATCCAAATCACTGATCATATCCGGATATGTGCCTTGGGTTTCACCATTCTCGTCCACATACCCATATGACTCGATTAAACCATTCAACGACCCTGTTGAAGAAAAGGACTCACCACTCACGGTAATATCATTAACCGCTTCATAATCATTATTTGAGTACTCGACGTCAATCTCATTATAACCGAGCTCACCACCGTCGGTTATATCGCCATTCACCAGTTCCGGTACATCCAAAGCGTTCCCGTTCTCATCCACAAGGTTAATCGTCGCCAGGCCATCAGCCATATCTGATGCACTGTCACTGCTTTCAGAATAACTTACCTCGATATTCACGATTTCTGATAACTCATCGATCAGCCGGTCCCGTTCATCATACAGGTTATTTGCCAATTGTCCATGTGTTTCAATATCTTTAACCTGGTCATTTATTGAATTTATCTGGCTTACAAGTGAATTAACATCCTCTGTCTTTTCATTAATCTCACTTTCGAGATCTGTACGTATGGAACTTAAAGAATCAGACAAATAGTTAAACGTTTCAGCTACATTCACGGCTCTTTGCGCGACGACAGACCTTTCACCGGAGTCTCCCGGATTAGCTGATAAATCCTGGAGCGACTGCCAGAATTGGTCCATTGTTTCAGAGAGCCCTGTTTCCGAGGGTTCATTCAGCAAACTTTCCATACGACTGAGCGCATCTGCCTTTGTGCTCCAATAGCCGGATGCACTGTTTTCAGCCCGAAATTGGTGATCCAGGAATTGATTGCGAATCCGCTGTACCGATCCGGTCTCCACACCGGTTCCCATTTGTCCAGCCATTTCCGGTCGATTACGTGAGGCCGGGGGATACGCTGAGGCTGATTCAAAGTTCACGCGCTGGCGTGAATACCCTTTCGTATTGGCATTGGAAATATTATTACCGGTCGTATAGAGTGCTGATTGCTGAGCTGATAAAGCTTGCTTGGCCATTTCCAGGCCATGGAAAGTACTCATTGGTTTGCCCCTTTCGTCTGCCTGCCTATGCTCTGGAGTCAAAAACAGATCGTTCTGGTGAAACAGGTGCGTGTTTATCCCCATAGTTCATATGACTTAAAGATGGGTTCATCATATCAAGCGATAATTCGACAAATTGCATGGATTGCCGGATCAAAGCCTGATTCAGCTGCTCCTGCTGTTTCAATTGCGTGATCGTATCAGCCAGCTTCACAGCTATGTTTTCCAGATCATGTTTTGCCCTGTCATCGGTTATCGTCTCCAAAACTGCTGTCATGGTTGGCTGCTTCAAGGTGATACCTGCATGTGCCAGCCATTGATCGACAGCCTTTTGCCGGTTGGTCTCAGCCTGTTCCAAAGCCTGCACATATTTGTGTTCTTTGACGAGCAATGTTTGCAGCCGCTCCACAGAGCCTTCTTTCACGATGTCTGTCTTTTTTCTTGCGGCGTCAAGCAGACCTTCGTGCAGCTTAAGCAGTTTCTCCATTGCTTGTATCATAGCATAAACGGACACGTTAGCGTCCTCCTTTTTCGTTTTGGAAGGGAAATAATCCCCACTTATTAAGCCGGGATAGCTCAGGATTCCCTCGACCAGAAATCGATCATTTTTTGGGCGGTTTTTTCATGATTGATTTGATAGTCTCCCTTATCGACGGCGTCCTTAATGTGCTGAACATACGATGCACGCTTCGCATCTGCTTTTCCATTCTTCAGCATTTCCTTCGCCTGATTGGATATCTCCACCTGATCGTGTTTAGGCGTATGTTTTGTATCGTCCGTCTGCTTTTGCATCTGTTGTTTATATGGATTAAAGTTTGATTGATTCGGACCATATATTTTCATGCCAGATCACCTCGATTATCCTACATCTGCTTCTAATACTTTTATCGGCAGATGAGACGATTATTTAAAGTATAGAGGATTATTTCTTAAACTTATTAAATGTGTAATAAACACTTTCTGATTCAGTCATTTTTCTACGTTCATGCTCTTTCAGCCTTTCGTGGCGTTCCAGATCCTTTTTCAGTTCATCTGAACAATCAGCACACAATCGGCCGCTGACAATATTTACCCCGCACCGTTCACAGGGATAAGCCAGTTTCGGAAAGTCAGACGTGCGTAGTCTTCTCTCTTTAATAAACTTAATAATCAATGCTTCCTCGACAGCCGTAGCCTTAACAATCTCATTCATGGTCGCTTCCCGGTTTTCCCGTTTGCTTAGAAACCGGTAAACAATCCTGAATGCTTCCTCTACTTCTCTATAACATGCTTGACACACATCATGAAATGTTTTCCCAAACACTTTTCCGCAGCGGGAGCAATTTGCCAATTCAGCCATTGGCCCTCTCTCCTTTTCCCTGTCATTCTACCATATTCTTCTACTAACCCCGAATCAATGTCAAAGCATAGACAGCCGGGCAACCATGCTTTTTCAGAACAGAAGCAGCACGTCTTAGTGTTGTTCCAGTTGTATAAATATCATCGGCAAGTAGGACCGGATTGTTAATGCTTCCTGTCATCCGAAATGGATTATCAGCTTCCAGACGTTCGCGGCGGGACTTTTTGGACTGTTTTTCACGATGGCTGCGGGTAAGTATGTCTAGTGTTGGCAGTGGCAAAAAGTCTGCCAGCCTTTGGGCCTGGTTAAACCCACGTTCATCCATCCGCTGCCCACTTAATGGAATCGGGACAACAGCCGTTTTCCCGGGAAGAAAAGAAAATTCCCTGTCAAATGCCTGACGGTAATCACGTTGAAAAGCTTCTGCTAAACAATAATCACCCCGGTATTTCCACCTGGCAACCATCTCCTTGATAGCTTCATTATACGCAAAAACGGAATAATTGCATATCAACGAGTCCTCCTGCGTTGTGCGCCGCTCCAACCACGTGCAGTCGGGACATCTATCACTGTCACTTACCCGGCTGCACTTGCTACACCGTTTTCCCTGCAGAATCATTAACGTATCCTCACAGGACGCACAGAGGCGTTTCGGTTTGGGCAGCCAAATAATGGTTTTCCAGCTGATTTCCGGCATAATCGTCGTATCACACCATAAACAATGCATGTTACCGGAATCCTCCCCGTTTATTCATTTTGCTGATAGCCCGTACAGCCTGTACCATCGCTTCAGTCTTACCGTCATGGAAAAACACAACTTCCCCTGTCGGATCGTCTGGGCTCCTACCGGCTCGTCCGGCAATTTGTACAAGCGCCGCCTCGTCGAAAACTGCATGGCCTGCATCCAGAACTACCACGTCCACGGACGGAAAGGTGACGCCACGCTCCAAAATGGTCGTCGTCACCAGGATTTGAAATTTTTTATCCCTGAATTGCTGAACTTTTTCCTCGCGATCATGATCGGAAGCATGGACAGCCATAATCGTATCGTCAGACAGGGTGGCAGATAACTTTTGTGTGAAGCTTTCAGCCAGCTCAATAGTTGGCACAAATATGAGCAATTGCCGATTGGGATTATTCCTTGTCGTCAACCACCTGTAAAATCTGTTAGGCGGCTTGGCTTTTTGCACGTCTTTTTTTAATGTGTGCGACATAAGAAAGATTGGTACCGGTAGCGGCTGTCCGTGAAAACGCCTGGGGACAAATATATGCGGAAGTTTCCCTTTGGCCATCCGGGTTTGATAGGCCTTTCCGGGGGTGGCCGTTAAATAAATCGTGGTGCTGATATCTTTTTTGGCCCGATCAGCAGCGAAGGGGAGTGCAGGGTCATGTGTGTATGGAAACGCATCAACCTCATCGATAATGAGAACGTCAAACGCCTGTTTAAAACGGAGCAGCTGGTGTGTTGTGGCGATCAGCAGCTGGGCTGTTGCATCCTTTTCCAAACTGCCGCCATACAATCCTTGAATATAAACACCTGTAAAAGCCTCACGCAGACGTGGCAGCAATTCACGGACCACATCTGTTCTGGGCGTGGCGATGCCTACCCGTTTCCCCCGTTTCAGAGCTTCCGTGATCCCCGGGAAAAGCATTTCTGTTTTGCCAGCACCACAAACGGCCCAAGTGAGCAGCTCTGTTTCATGGTGGCTGATTGCCTTGGTTATGCGATCCGCCGCTCGCTGCTGTGCTGACGTTAACTCACCGTCCCAAGTACACGGGTTTTCATAAGCCGGCCATTGGTATTCCGGACCCGTCCATTCGTACAGTGGCGTACATGCCATGACGCGGCCCATCTCAATACACTTCCGGCAATACATATGCGAGCGTTTACAATCCTGGCATGGGATTTGGCCAAATAATGATTGTTTTTGATTCCCACAGCGTTGACACTGATAGTGGAACCATGTTTGTGTTATGGACGGTTGGGGTGTGAAATAACGCATGTTCAGAAGGTGTTCAAATAAGGGGGCATCAAGGAGGATTTCACGTCGCAGTAAAAATTTTCCTACATAACGTTGACTGAGTTCCGTGTCATCCATAGCATCACGCTCCTGTATCATTTTGTAGGGGGAGAGAGAAACCGGCCGCAATGCCGGCTCCTAACTGTTCGTTTATTTCGTGTACCAGCAAACACCAAGAGCCCCTTCACCAAGGTGGGTGCCAATAACAGGGCCGAAATAACTGATCATGGTTTCCGCCTCAGGATAGTCAGCCTCGAATGTTTCTTTCAATTCGACGGCAGCCGCTTCATTATTGGCATGAATAAACACGACTTTCAAGGCTTTTCCTTGTGCCGCGTCTTCACGTAACATATTCATAATCCGGTTTAACGCTTTTTTGCGGGTACGGATTTTTTCAAACGGAACAATTTGCTTATCAACAAAATGCAAAATTGGCTTGACCTGCAGAACGCTCCCAACAAGGGCCTGGGCACCATTCAGCCGTCCGCCACGCTGCAGATGACTTAAATCATCAACCATAAAATAGGCACGTATGGTCTGTTTTATCGCATCAAGACGTTCCACGATGGCTTCCGGCGATTGTCCTGCCCGGGCCTGCTCAGCGGCTTCCAGGACGTAAAAACCCTGCCCCATACAGCTTAATTCCGAATCGTACGCGTACACATCAATGCCATCGACCATTTCTCCCGCGGTGATAATAGCTTGATAGGTACCGCTTATGCCGCTGGACAAATGGACGGAAATAACGGCGTCATAATCACCAGCCAATTCCTCTAGTTTTTTGGTTAACATCCCAATTGACGGCTGTGACGTTTTCGGCAGTTCCTCTGACCCCTTCACTTTTTGATAAAATTCCCCGGTTGTGATATCAATGCCTTCCCGGTAGGCATCGTCACCGAATACAACACTGAGCGGAACAATATGAATATGGTGCGCATCTATTAAATGCTCAGGAATATAGGATGTGCTATCCGTCATTACGGCAATATTCATCGCATAACGTCTCCTCATACTTGTACTATTTTCTCTTATTTTACATCAACCGGGCCAAAAATGCACCACTAAAAACGCTGACATGTCTTTTCAGATGCAGAGGTCAGAAGTCGGATTGAAAGAAATCGGCGAATTAGCCATTTCGGTATTGAAAACGTCGTCCAAAATCTTTTTAAAAATACTCTGCAGCCAAAAGACTGCAGAGATCCCGAATTCGCTTTGATTAATTTTGTACTTCCACCCAACCTTTGCGGATAGCTGAAACGACTGCCTGGGTACGGTCGTTCACACTCATTTTTTGTAAAATATTACTGACATGATTCTTCACCGTTTTTTCACTAATATACAATCGTTCAGCGACACCGCGATTGCTTTTGCCGTCTGCCAGGAGCTGCAGCACTTCACATTCACGGCGAGTGAGCAAATGGAGCGGTTTATGGTATTCAACACTGCTTTCGCCGACAGTGGTGACAGTCTCACGGGCCAGACGGCGGTATTCCTGAACGAGATTATGCGTAATTTTAGGGTGGAGATATGATCCGCCTTCCCGGACAACTTTAATTGCCTCAATTAAAGCATCTGAATCCATCTCTTTCAGTAAATAGCCCTGCGCCCCCGTCTTCAAAGCATGTGTGACGTAATTCTCGTCATCGTGGATTGAGAGGATAATGACATACGTATCAGGAAATTTGCGAACAAGGTCGGATGTCGCCTGCACGCCGTTTAATTTCGGCATGTTAATATCCATTAACACAACATTCGGTCTGTACTTTTTGACCAATTCGGCAGAAACATGGCCGTCATCACCTTCAGCGACAACCTCAAAAGATGGTTCAAAATCAAGTATGCGTTTAACCCCTTCGCGAAATAACTTATGGTCGTCAATCAGTACAATTTTGGTTTGTTTTTTACTCATTACTTATTCCTCCCGGGTTATTACTCTATTAGGTTATTCTAACAGCCGACTATATTCCGCCGTATGACGAACTCACCCTATTACATCTATGTATCAATATCCCTTACTTTCTATATCGCTATAATGCCAGTTTACGTGATTTTTTGTAAAATAGGAAATGTTAAGAACCACTATACGGCACTTTAATCAAAATGGTGGTGCCTTTTCCGATCGTCGAATGGATGGATAATGTACCATCCAGCATTTCTACACGTTCACGCATGCCAATTAAACCAAACGACTTTTCCTGTTTTACCGCGGGGTCAAAGCCCTTTCCATCATCTTTGACCACCATGGCAATCGTGTTTTGATTGATTTCCAGCTTCACCCTGATGAATGATGCCTCAGCATGTTTGATGGCGTTTTGCAGGGCTTCCTGCATTAAACGAAAAAAGGCAATTTCATATTTATGATGTACCCGTTTTTCCTGACCGACAGGCGTAAATTCAATTTCAATATCATTATAATCAGCAGTGGTTGCGACATACTTCTTAATCGTTGGTATCAGGCCTAGGTCGTCCAATGCCATCGGCCGTAGATCATAGATGATGCGCCGGACTTCATATAAAGACGAACGTATCATCTTCCGGACACTTTGGATTTCATTAATCGCTTCATTAGCGGTGCCATTCCGAAACGTCCGGTCCACCAGCTCTGAACGGAGCAGGATATTCGCCAGCATCTGGGCCGGTCCGTCATGAATCTCCCGGGAAATTTTCCGGCGCTCGTCTTCCTGTGCCTCAATGATTTTCAACCCGAATTCCTGTTTCTCCTTCGCCTCTTCAATCATTTCATTAACTTGTCTGAAATCATCATTTAGGTAAGTGAGGATAACGGATATTTTACTAGCTAACCCTTCCGCGCGTTGAATAGTCTGATCCAGTGCTTTCAGACGCCGCTCGAATTCATCGCGTTTATCACGCAACACTTTTTCTTCTTGCCGCGTCACAGCAAGTTTCGTCTGCATGGCATGGGTTCGCTCATAAACGTCACGGATTTCATCTTCCGAATGCTGGTCGAATTCCTTGCTGACTTCTGACAGTCGCTGCCTGGAAAACCTTACTTTTTGTTCCAATTCATCCCCGTCGGTAATATGGCTGATGACTTTCTCCCGCGTCTCCTCCAATTCCTTCTGCAGCCGTTCGTACTCGGTTCGTGCCTCTTCGCTGATATGAAAAATTTCATCCTTGCTGTTTTGTACCACGTCAGTCATATCGTTGATGACAGAATCCAGTACCTTCTCTTCCAGCTTTTGTACCATTTATTCCCACCAACCTATGTTATATTTGTTCGTTATCAGTATGATTTTTGTAGGGGCTTTCACTCATATTTTTAGCATTTATTCCAACAATCCGGTAAAATAGACATATTGGATCTTTCGCTACCCTTTTGAATACGCGTTTTTTCCGGTTCCGTTATCCTGCATTTCGGTCCCGGTATTATCCAGTATAATAGCTCCCGGGAGGTAAAACGCAAGATGCTATCTAACTATTATACCGTAAAAAAAGAAGATTTCGACCAAACTATCATTCAAAAGTCCCGATTTATCGGCTATGTTAAACGTGTGGAAACGGAAGAAGAAGCACAGGCTTTCATCCAAAAAATTAAGAAAAAGCACCATGACGCGACCCACAATTGCTCAGCTTACATGGTCGGGGAGCATAATCAGTTCCAAAAGGCAAACGATGATGGGGAACCCAGCGGAACAGCCGGCGTCCCGATTCTTGAGGTGCTGAAAAAGCAGGAGTTAAAAGATACAGCTGTTGTTGTGACCCGCTACTTCGGTGGTATTAAGCTCGGGGCGGGCGGTTTGATCCGTGCCTACAGCAGCACGACATCACAGGCACTCCAAACGGCCGGGGTGGTGCAGCGGCGGCTGATGAAAGGTTTTTCGGTTGTTGTGGATTATGCACTGCTTGGGAAACTTGAAAATGCCCTGCGTAACGCTGAATATGTATTGGATTCAATCAATTACCTCGACAAAGTGACGTTCATTGTATACGTGCCTGACGGTGAAGAACACGTTTTCCACGACTGGCTGGTCGACCTCACCCATGCTCAAGCGGCGTTTTCGGACAAAGGAACGGCCTATGTGGAGATAGATGTATGACCGGATATAGTGCTAGTATGGTGATCCTCCGGTTGATAGTCGCGTTTTCCGGTCGATGCTGTGCCCGCTCCGGTCGATGCTGCGCCCACTCTGGTTGATGTTCGCCCGCCCCGGTCGATGTTCGCTCTCCTCCGGTTGATATTGCGCCCACTCTGGTCGATGTTCGCACTCCTCCGGTCGATGTTGTGCTCGCCCCGGTCGATGTTCGCACTCCTCCGGTTGATGCTGCGCCCGCTCCGGTCGATGTTCGCACTCCTCCGGTTGATACTGAAAGGGGCACTGTCTTAAACCTTCGACAGTGCCCCTTCGTCTGCAACAATCGTGACATTTTCATGCTTTTGCAAGATGGACGCCGGAAACGTCTCGGTCACCTCGCCATTCACAAGCTTGCTAACGGCATCAGCCTTTTTCTCACCGGAAACCAGCAGCACAATCTTTTTGCTATCCATAATCGTGCCAATGCCCATCGTGATAGCTTTTCTCGGGACGTCATCCATGGATGGGAAAAACCGTGCATTCGCTTCCCGCGTTGATTCGTCCAAGTCGACAATATGTGTCCGGCGGTCGAATGGGGTCCCTGGTTCATTGAACCCAATATGCCCATTCAATCCTAATCCCAAAATCTGCAAATCGATATGCCCGGCATCACGAATCATCGCTTCATAATCCCGGCATTCGTTTTCCAGATCCGCTGCATCACCATTTGGAAGGAATGCACGCTGTTCAGGCAAATCAATGTGGTTAAACAGTTTGTCATTCATATAGTAGCGATAACTATTCGGATCATCATCACTCAGGCCGACATATTCATCAAGGTTAAATGTGGTGAGAGGCTTAAATGACACATTTCCCTGCTTGTATTGCTCAATCAATTGCTGATAAAGTCCTTCCGGTGTTGATCCGGTTGCCAGTCCCAAGACTGAATGAATTGCTGTTTTCACCTGGCCAACGACTAATTGACTGGCTTTTTCGCTTAGTTCGTTATAGTCTTTCACTCGAATGATGTCCATTCATTGTCCCTCCTGATAGGCTATTTCGCCACGACAAATGGTATAGTAAATCTGCAAATCATCACCCACCAATAATAAATCGGCATCTTTGCCGGCTTTAATGCTGCCTTTTCTGTCAAACATGTTGAGCTGTTTGGCAGGATTTTCCGATGCCATTTTCACGATGCTGCGAATGGATGCATGTGGCAATTGCAGCATCCGCCGGGCCCCTTCGTTCATTTTTAAAATACTGCCGGCGAGCGAACCGTTATCCAGAACAGCACGATCTTCTGTTACCGTGACGGGCTGGCCACCCAACTCATAATTGCCGGCTTGTAGGCATTTGGCCCGCATAGCATCTGTGATGAGGATTAACCGGTCACTTCCGACATTGGCAAAAATCAGCTTCAGCATTTCCGGGGACACATGAATCCCGTCAGCAATTAGCTCTGCCCTTAAGTCTTCCAGTTGAAAAGCTGCTCCGACCCCACCAATATCACGGTGATGTATGCCGTTCATGGCATTGCACAAATGTGTCATTTGCCGCAGTCCATGGGATACCGCTTGCTTGATATCGGCAAAACCAGCGGCAGTATGCCCCGCAGAGACATTCACACCGGAATCAGTTAAATACCGCATAAACTCCCCGGTCGCATCATGCTCCGGCGCCATTGTGACCGTTTTGATCGTGTGTCCAGACAGCTTCTGCCAGTCATTAAATTGCTCAATGTCCGGCTTCGTAATGTGTCGTTCCGGCTGGGCACCTTTTTTGCTTGCCTCGATAAATGGCCCTTCCAAATGAACACCGATTACGTCGGCTTTACCTTGCTTGGACCGATAATTCGCGGCATTTTCCAGTGCCCCGCTGATGTTTTCCGGCGCCTGGGTGATGGTCGTTGCTAAGAAACTTGTTGTGCCTTCCCCCGGCAATGCCCCAGCCATCGTATCCAGCGCATCCACGGTAGCGTCCATCACATCCGCGCCGGCAGCCCCGTGGATGTGCCCGTCAATAAACCCTGGGATCAGGTTCAGCCCCCGTGCGTCAATCACCAGAGCATCAGACGGCGGTGTGTGCACGTTGCTATGTATCGCCTTGATTGTCGTTCCCTCGATTAATAAGCAACCATTCGTGATGTTCGTTTCTTCGGTAAAAATGGTCGCATTTTTGATATAAACGGTTTGATTCAATCGGCTTCATTCCTTTTTATTTCGTCTGTTAACATAGCATATTGGCCGAAAATCTGTCCATTTGAACACAGAACCTGCATCCCCCTGTCAGGAAATGCAGTTTCCATGTTAATGATTCGGTTTATATGATTTTTCGCCTGATAATTCACTGACTAATTTCTGAATCATTTCTTCCGCCGATTGAATCCTGGAATTCTCGGTCTCTGTAATCAATTTTTTCATTAAATATTTGTATCGTTCTTGCTCCACCATTTAAAAACCGCCTTTTAATGGTGTCAAAAAAGCTACCGAATGCTATTGCAACGCACAGGGCGCGCGTGCTTGGGACCTTCTGATTTAGCAACTTTTTTGGCACACTTTTTATAAGATTAAACGTATAAAGTTTTGTATGACGTTTTTAATACCTGAATCGCCTAGCTCGCCAATTTCTTCCAATCCGATCCTGTGACCACTAGCATCTGACATCTGAAAAGACGCATCAGCGTTTTATCTAAATAAACTACCAAAATCATATCACATATCCACAAAAAATGTTGTCGTTTTATGTCATTTTCCGCAATTTTAATACAGCATTCGTTATGACGGGTTCCTTTTTGTCCGATATCTTCGGAAAAAAGCTAATAAAATCACAGCCAATAGAGCTCCGAAGCCGTCTATGACGACATCACCCATATAAGGCGTCCGGTTAGCTGTGAACCCTTGATGCCACTCATCTATAGCAGCATATGCAACCGTCAGCCAAAAAGAAACAACGACCGCCGCCCTAAATGTCGTGCTGCTTGTCTTGCTTAACGCGACATAGAACAGACACATCAAGACAAAGAAAACGCCGATGTGGGCCCCTTTCCGCATGAAAAATTCTATAAAGCCTTCCACACCTAGTGCCGCAACGGACACTTCCCCGTGATGATAAGTAAATGCCACCCAATCGACATATGGTGCAAGAAAGGATAAGTCCACTGTCCTTTCCAAAAACGGCTTTACATCCTGTTGTTCATAGGGCTGGGCTGACGAATAGAAAATGACACACATCCAGCCAATCGGCAGCAACCAATATACATATTTCTTCATCCTATCACCTTTACGCGTTTGGCCGTTCCACACGCTGATTTTTTGATTCAAAACATACGACAAATAAACCGCAAGCTTGAACCGCCACGGTCCCACATTAACGATTTTGCCGATTCCGCCATTTATAAAATTCAAGGTATTCCTTGAATTGCTCTTTGGACACACCTGAATTCATCGCTTCCTGGACAATCTGCAGCCATTCATCATCCAGTTCTTGCCCGATTCGCTCTCGTTTATCTTCGCGGATTAAATCATTGGAAGGTATACCCAGCACCGCACTGATCTTCTCGATAAACTGGATAGATGGATTCGTTTGAAGGTTTCGCTCAATCGAGCTCAAATAGGACTTGGCTACACCTGCTTTTTCCGCCATTTCCGAAATAGACATCTCTTGCTCGATGCGCAGCTGTTTTATCTTCTCACCGATCAACACATACACCTTCTTTCAACAAAATTATACCATATAAGGGTGGGTAGTTCTATATTGAGCACAACTTTTTGACGATAGGGCGACGGTTCGTATGGCACATTTCGTTAGCATTTTTTTTGCCCGGGTAACATGCTATAATAAAGACAGATCATACAAAAGGATAGAGGGGATTGTATGAAAAAACTAGTCCTATTATTGTCATTAATGCTGTTAAGTCTCATCACGGCTTGTTCAAACGATGAAACGACACCACAGGAACGTTTTGACCAATATATCAGTCATTGGAACAATCAGGCGTTTTCGGACATGTACAGCATGCTTACCGATGCATCAGCGGAAGCCTATCCAACAGAAGAATTTGTTGACCGCTATGAAACCATTTATGCTGATCTGAATATATCAGACCTGAACATCACGTACGATGAACTATCCGAAGAGCAAATGGACGCGGCTATGGATGAAGGCAAAGCCGAATTTCCAATAACCGTAGAAATGACATCAGTCGCCGGACCGATTACGTTTGATTACGAAGCAACGCTAATCAAAGAAAAGGTAGACGATGAAGACAAGGAAAACTGGTTCGTCGAATGGGATCCTGGTTTTATTTTCCCGGAAATTAAGAATGGCGGGGAAATCGGCTTGGAAACAACCGAACCGAAGCGGGGCGAAATTCTCGACCGTAACCGTATGCCTTTAGCGCTTAACGACACGGTTCATGAAGTTGGTATCATCCCGGAAAAATTAGGAGAGCAGTCAGAGCAGGCCATACAGGACATAGCTGATCAAATCGGGATGTCCGAAGAAAGCATCGGTGACAGCCTGAATCAGGAATGGGTTGAACCGAATATGTTCGTCCCGCTGGAGAAGTTTCCCCAGTCGCAAGAGGACAAAGTTAACCAGTTAATCGAGCTGGATGGTGTCACCACACGTGATGCAACCGGCCGTGTTTATCCGCTTGGCAAAGCCGCTGCACACCTTACCGGCTATATCAGCCAAGTGACGGCAGAGGATCTGGAAGAACTGGACACCGACAAATACAGTACGGATGATATGGTTGGTCAGCGCGGTCTCGAAGCCTTATTTGAAAAACGATTAAAAGGTGAAAAAGGTGCTGTGATCACCGCTGTCGGTGAAAATGGCGGGGAAACCATCATTGCTGAGAAAGAAGTGGCCAATGGTGACAATATCATCACCACGATTGATGCTGATGTGCAGGAAGCCATTTACGATTCATATGATGGGGATGCCGGTACAGCAGCAGCCATTAATCCCAAAACCGGTGAAACATTAGCGTTGGTCAGCAGCCCGGCTTTTGTGCCGGACAATTTTCTGTACGGGATATCCCAGTCACAATATGAAGCGCTGCAAAATGACCCGCAGAAGCCTGAATTGAATCGTTTTACAGCGACATTTTCACCCGGATCGGCCGTTAAACCGGTAACAGCCGCCATTGGTCTTAACAATGGCAGCATTGTACCAGGTGAAGGCATGGAGATTAACGGCCTCACTTGGAGCAACGGTGAAGGCTGGGGCGACTATGAGGTCCGTCGTGTCAGTGAATCCAATGGCCCTGTCGATGTCACGGATGCCTTGATTCGCTCAGATAACATTTACTTTGCCAGAAAAGGTGTGGAAATGGGCAGTGATGCATTGGTCGAGGGACTGGAGCAATTTGGCCTCGGTGATGACCTGCCATTTGACTATCCCGTGACGTCATCTTCCGTTTCTTCCAGCGGGACGATTGATGATGAGGTGCAGCTGGCCAATACCAGCTATGGCCAAGGTGAAATCGAAGTGAGCGCCCTGCATCTGGCATTAACATACACGCCGTTTTTAAATGACGGGGATATGCTTAAGCCAACATTTCTGGCAGATGAGGAAAACAGCCAAATTTGGAAAGAACAATTAATCTCAAGTGATGAGGCAACGCTTATCCAGGACGCTCTCCGCGATGTCGTTGATGCATCAAATGGAACAGCAAAGGCCGCACAGGATGCCGACTTCCCAATTGCCGGTAAAACAGGGACAGCCGAACTAAAGCTTGCCGCTGACGAAGATGGTGACGAAAACGGCTGGTTTGTCGGCTACCCAGCAGACGATCAGGATATTTTGATTGCGATGATGGTTGAAGAAACACATGACAAAGGCGGTAGTGCTTACACCGTGGAAAAAGTGACCGAGATCCTGAAGAAAATAAAATGACGCAAAGAAAGACGTGTATCCGACCTTATCCGGGTGCACGTCTTCTATTTACATACAATTATTGACCTCCGACAAATCATATTAGCATCCATATGCCGTCCACATTAATTCGACCAGTTTTCACGATATTCCGGCCACTTTCCTGGATCATTCAGCTTACCGCGCAAAGCATACAAAAAAAGAGCCATCCCTTTAAAAGAGATAGCTCCTAGTTTTAACCAAGCCGTTTTACTTAATCGACTTCTTATTGGCTGTATGGTATAGATACCAGGCGACCGCGGCAATCGCGATCAGTGATACAAATGGGCCGAAGAATGTTTCTTCAGGGAAGACAACACCAGCTGTAACAGCCAATGCCACAATCACACCCATCAGTGCCTCACCGGCAATATAACCGGACGCCAGCAAAATACCGCGTTCATTTTTCGCTTCAAATTCTTCTTTGTTTTTGGTACGTCGTTTAATGATACCGCTGATAAGTCCGCCAACCATAATCGGCGCTGTCGTATGGATCGGCAAGTAGAGCCCGACCGCAAACGGCAGGGAACCGATGCCGAAGAGTTCAACGGTCGCAGCAGCTGCCGCCCCAATAAAGATGAGGTTCCAAGGCAGATCCCCGCTCATGATGCCATCAACAATCATTGACATGAGAACAGCCTGTGGTGCCGGCAGTTCTTCTGTTCCGAAGCCATAGGCACTATCCAGAAGCACCAGGATAAAGCCAATAACAATACTGGCAATCAAAACACCATATAATTGGGCGATTTGTTGCCACCTGGGTGTCGCTCCGACGATATAACCGGTTTTCAAATCCTGTGACGTATCCCCGGCAATCGCCGCTGCAATACACACAACCGAACCGATAATAATGGCGGTTACCGCACCAGCTTGTCCAGTTTGTCCAATCGCGGTTAACACCAGCGAAATAAAGATAAGCGCCCCGATCGTCATACCGGATACAGGATTGGACGAACTGCCGACAACACCGACAATCCGTGATGAAACAGTGACAAAGAAAAAACCAAAAATAAACAGCAGAATAGCACCGATCAGGCCAACATCAATCGTTGGATAAAACATTAAAATGCCCATAAATACAACGGTCAGCACAACGATTAACGGCATCGGAATATCTCTGTCGGTACGTAAATCGACCGAATCACTGGCAGAAGAGAAACCTTTAATCGAGCCCATAAATGACGCCGCAATTGTCGGTAATGTTTTGATCAATCCCATAATACCGCCGAATGCCACCGCACCAGCACCGATGTAGCGAAGATAGTTGTCCCAAATATCATGAAAGCCCATTTCCGTTATCGGCACGTCACCCGGATAAATCGGCGCGGTGGTAAACTCACCAATATAGCTGATCAGTGGAATAATGCCGAGCCAGCCAAGCACACCACCGGCAAACATGATACCGGCAATCCGCGGCCCGATAATATAACCAACACCAAGCATGGCCGGCAATGTATCCATCCCGATAGCGGCATTTTTAAATTTGTAAATCTCCCACTCAATCGATGACGGGAATGCTTTAACCGCATCCGTCAGCATTTTGAAAGCTGCACCAATCCCGAGACCGCCCAGGACGAGCTTGGCACCTTTCCCGCCTTCTTCACCGGCGTGCAGCACCTCGGCACATGCGGTACCCTCCGGATATGGCAGTGTGTCATGCTCGTTGACAATCAACGCCCGGCGCAGCGGCACCATCAGGACAACGCCTAGAATACCGCCGGCCAGCGCAATAATCGCAATCGTCGTTAAACTCGGCTGCAGCTGCCAAATGAATAGCGCAGGCAATGTAAAAATAACACCCGCTGCCAACGATTCCCCGGTCGAGGTGATCGTCTGCACAATATTATTTTCCAGAATGGATGTCCGCTTCATAATGATTCGCAGCACTGCCATGGAAATGACAGCAGCCGGAATCGAAGCAGACACCGTCATCCCGACGATCAGCCCTAAATAGGCGTTCGCCGCACCGAATACAATCGCCAGCACAGCACCGATGACCATCGCCACCCAGGTGAATTCAGGGGGTTTTTTCGATGCCGGAACATATGGCTTAAATTCATCCTGTTTATCCTGTTGTTTTGACATCACTAACACCTTCCTTGTAAATCTTACTTGCAAAATGAAGTCTATTTCCGTCAAAAGGTTAAGACAATTAATAATAAAAAGCCAAATTCCTGAAAATAGAAATTCCTTACTATGGAACATAGCAAGGAACGATCACTTCATTTTTTTATACCTGGCACAGGTCAGCCAGTATTGAATTATTTTAAAACTATATCACAAAAACTCATATTATGAAAGATCGGGTGTTAAATTCCAATAATTACAAAAGAAAAAAGCCATTGATTCTATAAAATCAACGGCAAACCGTTCATCTCAAAATTGATTGAAAACATGTATTTATGTCATGAGAAGCTATATTTCGCATGTAGTCATCTTCCAGCTGCTGTCGCATTTCACCGGCTTCTTTCAAATAGCGCACACCCTTTTTCATACAGGCTTTGTAACGTGTATGCACGTCATTGATTTCCGTAGCGAATTTCTCGTCTGTCCCAGGTGCCACCAATTCACCGTATAAATCAATTATGACGTCTTTTTCTTTTTCCGGGAAGAATTCATGTGGGTCGGTGCTGTCAAATATACAAAAATCCAAGCCACGAACGAGCACCATGTCGATACTATTCGGGTCGAAACTGCAGTAATACAGCTCCACATCAAAGCCATGGTCCTCACATGCTGCGGCAATTTTCTTCATAAATACGGATTTCCCTGTACCGGCCCGGCCTTTTACGTAATAAACATTGGTTATGTCTTTGATGAGATGGGGCACGACATTCACCACACCATCTGCCGTATTTGTACCGAAAAGCCGGGTATACGTATGCGGTATGCGATCCCTTGCAGGAATATTTTTAAGTAAATCATGAATGAATTGTTCTGTAAATGCATCCGCATGCTTGAAATCCATTTGTTTGATGTAGATATCTTCCAAATCATCATGAATTTTCAAGCCTTCTGCAAAACTGTCATATGCTTTTTGAATTAGGCCATTTACCTCCGACAAATCATGTTTCGGCGGCGAAAAAGACGCTGCTAGATTAATTGTATCGGTCTGCGTCGTGGTGATCTTTTCGTCAATGTATGCAAGTGATTGATCACGAATAATGATACCGTCCAGATAGTCACTACCCAACGCGCTTTCAAGTATTTCCAAATTATTGTTCTGGTAATGTTTAGCCAACTTTTTGAGTACGGACGTTTTCAGTTTGGCAGATGAATGCTGCAATGCCACGATTTGCCGGATATTGTGCAGATTTGTGTCCAGATGGTTAACTAGCCCCTCAGCCGTGTTGCCGGTGACGTAATAATGACGATTTGACAAAGCGGTCACTCCTTTTTTATTATAAATGATAATAATTACGCCTCTTTAGTTTATGTATGTTGACGGGGTTGGTGATAAAAGACAATTATCTAAAAAACAATTAACGAAAGTCTATTTCACCCGTTAATTAGCCTATTATTGTTATATTGTTAGAGTCCCCACTATGTTCAGATATAACTGTTTCAAATGTATTTTCATAGGTTGTTTTGGTAAGCTTTATATCCTACTATGTTCAGATATAACGGAAGATACGTTTTGGCACCGTTCTAGTATAATAATCTTTATATCCCACTATGTTCAGATATAACCCAAAATGGGTACGCTTCAGAAGTTGTTTTAGGTGACTTTATATCCCACTATGTTCAGATATAACGGCATCCGGTATCAGTAGCACTTCACCATTTACTCCTTTATATCCCACTATGTTCAGATATAACCAGGCTTTCATTGCTGCTGTATAAATGTTGATCGAATCTTTATATCCCACTATGTTCAGATATAACCCGGGTTTTCCGTCAACCCCGATACCCACATCGCGCTTTATATCCCACTATGTTCAGATATAACGCATATAACTTTTTGCTAAACAACGATTACTTATACGACTTTATATCCCACTATGTTCAGATATAACTCCGTGCATACCTGATGTGGATGAGCCATAGCTTTCTTTATATCCCACTATGTTCAGATATAACGGAAGGGATGGAGGGCGATTAGGTGAAATATAAAATCTTTATATCCCACTATGTTCAGATATAACGATGAGGTTTATTATATGGATTCTATTCTTAACGGCTTTATATCCCACTATGTTCAGATATAACTGACCACGTTGATATTGAAGAAGGGGAAATTCGTTCTTTATATCCCACTATGTTCAGATATAACCTCGATGGGGCGATATAGTAAGCATACCGTCATCGGGCTTTATATCCCACTATGTTCAGATATAACAGAAGTTCATTTGTTTGATGAAAACATGAATAACTTCTTTATATCCCACTATGTTCAGATATAACGAAAGGTGCGAAAGGTAATCTCACGTGGATATTGCCTTTATATCCCACTATGTTCAGATATAACAGTCAATTCATCTTCTGTGCGTTGCTCTTTCATCGATCTTTATATCCCACTATGTTCAGATATAACACAACCACAACTTTTAGTGTGACCACTTCTCAAATCTTTATATCCCACTATGTTCAGATATAACGTGCCAGAAAGTGCTGATATCGTGTCAGAAGCATTCTTTATATCCCACTATGTTCAGATATAACGACTTATGCAAGACCCGGACGCAAACGCGATTGTTTTTCTTTATATCCCACTATGTTCAGATATAACGTCACTGATGACGAGGCACGCTCCATATTTACGCAAGCTTTATATCCCACTATGTTCAGATATAACAATGCGGCTGAACTGACTAAGCAGATTATGGATGATGACTTTATATCCCACTATGTTCAGATATAACTTTAAAACAGCCATAATAATAGCGCCTATGATAAGACGCCTTTATATCCCACTATGTTCAGATATAACGGTGCTTTTTTAATTGAGGTGGTGGTATTGGCTAACTTTATATCCCACTATGTTCAGATATAACGGTCGCTTATGAATTATACGAATCATGCAGTGAGGAAGAACTTTATATCCCACTATGTTCAGATATAACCGAATGAAATAACCCTCAATTACTTTTTCGTTATCGTCTTTATATCCCACTATGTTCAGATATAACCAAAAAGCGTTTGTTTGAACAACGCAAAAAACAATTAACTTTATATCCCACTATGTTCAGATATAACTGAGGATTACGAAAGAGCAAGAAAAAGAAATTAAACTTTATATCCCACTATGTTCAGATATAACATGTCACCGAAAAGAACAGGGAAGCAAGGGTGATTACACTTTATATCCCACTATGTTCAGATATAACCTCCGACTCATCTAATATTTTCCGCATACTTTCTTGCTTTATATCCCACTATGTTCAGATATAACGATGATTATATAGACGAATTGAAGTCAGGTGGAACAAACTTTATATCCCACTATGTTCAGATATAACCCCCCGCAAAAATCGGGTGGAAAATCCCATGATATCAACCTTCATGGAATTCGTATGAAACGATTTTTGCAGTAAACCATCAGTCTTAAATAATAGACGCAACGAAAAATAACCAACTAACCGTATTATACCAATATTTAAACACCATTTCTACCAATTTTAGGTTTACTGCAAATACGACTTATAGAAACATATCATCAAATGACTTTTCCACCCCATAAGATGTTTTTTGGATATGATTAGGATTTCTTACTTCGTATAAATATATAGAGTCCACCTCTGGATTTATAATCGATTCAATTTCATCCATACATTGAAGCAATAATGTCTTCGTAATTTCGCCTTCAAACACAGAATTCTGGGACCATGTAAGGTATTCCTTTAATTTTTTGCACACTTTACCGACACGTTTTACCCCCACATCGTATGTAATGATAACGTACATCATTACCACCACGCTTTTAAAGGCTTATAGTGTTGGTCCCCTATAAAATGCTTAATGAGCTTATAGCATTCTAATCTAATAAAATACTTATAAGAAACGTTTCTCTTTAGCTTACGGTGTCGTATTGTTGTTCCAAGTTTTTCATTCCATTCTTTAATAAACTTCTTTTTCCCTGTGTCATTCAGTATGACCATTTCCTCCAGAAATTCAAAATCTGATATTTTTATTTGTTTGCGATTAAGCAATGCAAATATAGCCGAATCCACTAACAAAGGTTTAAAAATCTCGGCAATATCCAAACTCAGCGAGAACCTTTTTGTCGACGGCTCATGCAAAAAACTTACAGTAGGGTCAAGGTGTGTTTTATAGATTTCCGTTAAAACGGCTGTATAACACATACTATTCCCAAAGGAAATCAAAGCATTCAAAGGATCTTTAGGTGGTCGTTTTGTTCGCTCATCAAATGCAAATTCATCCGGCAAAAAATAGTTAAAGGAAGAATAATATAGCTGTCTTAAAGTTCCTTCCACCCCCATGATTTCTGGCACCCGTTTAACGCTTTCTAATAATTCCAGATTTGACTGCATACGCTCACTCACCGCATTTACTTCTTCGTACTTTTTATAATTTCTCAGATTACGCAGCATATGAAAAGCACTGCTATACACAAATTGCTTAGCTAAGTATTCCCTTTTATCCTTATCTAAATAATGACTGCTCTGATTAACGATCGTAAACCCAGAAACCTTTTTTGACCGGGGATAATACGTTCCATAATAAAAACCATAATAATTGTAGAAATGGATCCTGACATCATGTTTTGTCAGTAAGTCTAAAAAATCAGTGTTGAAGTCCACCTTCCCAAACACATATATGTTTTCAATCTGGTGAACTGGTAGCGATTTTTTATTATCTTCTTCATCTATAAAATAGAATGTGTTATTCTTTCTTCGCATTCGACCGCTATTGAAGATAAAATAATCCTTATTCAATTACTCCTCACCTTCTTCCGCATAGCAAAAATCATAATAGGCACACTTTGTACATATTGGCGAATTTATAACACTTGGCGGCCTAGACTGTTCTAATATCTGATAAATATTCTCAATAATTTCTTCAAGCTTTTTCTCATCTTTCTCCTTCAATTCAACTTCTTCCGTTCGTTTTTCTTTGGTATAACTGATTAACCCTTTTTTGTTAAGGCCGCGCTTTTTAAGTTCATACAAATAAAACAATAATTGCCATTTATCAGCTTTTGTCATTCGACTTGTTACCTTAACTTCCCTGACATAATCGCCATCAATGGCATCTATTTTGATATTATCCACCGTGAGTTCTTTTTTGTCCGAATTTCTATATGACCTTTCGTGTAGAATTTTCCCTGTTTGCACACGTTCGTTCCCTTCCTCAAGTTGGATATTCTTGGAGTAGAGCCATAATTTGCGATGACAAACAAAGTAGTACTGTATATGCAAACCACTAATCATTTTTATCAACTCCCATTAATCCAATATAAAAGAATTCTCCGATACTTGTTTGTCACTTAGGCCGATGCCACGCAATGTTTCAGAATCGAAGTCATATTCAACGTCTAAAATTTCGACATTGGGTAATATATTATATTTTCGTCCGTCTTTCCCTGTTTGGTATAAATCAATCGGTGTTCTTTCACTCCTGTATTTATGTTTTGGAATGGAAACTGTATAGTTGTCTACTTCCCGACGTAGTCTTGTCCGGTCCTGTGAATTAAGTTCTTTTTCCAGCGCTTCAAGTAAATCAATTATTTCATCGTATATAACCCTAGGAATAACAGTTACCGATTGAATGCCACGCAATATTTCTTGAGCTTCATCATTTGTATATTGGTAGTCCTCCAAGTAATTTAATTTATGAACGGCATTATTAAATTGCTCGTAGAATTTTGTCCCTTGCAATTCTTCTTTTGAATAGATTTTTTTGACCAATTCAACTTTATTCTTCTCACTTAACAGCTTTGTATCATAAGCTAGTAAGTATTTTTCAGTTAAGTTTAAAATATCCTCATCGTAAACATACTTGCTTCCGGATACGTCGTCTGTATAAATATATACATTCGAGTTTTCGTGATCCAATTTCCGATTTCGATAACAACGCCCCAATCGCTGCAATAAGCTGTCAATCGTGGAAAGTTCGGTGAATAGGATATCAAAATCAATATCTATTGACGCTTCTACCAATTGTGTTGTAATCCAAATGCCGTTTGTTTCCTCATCGGCAAATCGTTTTATCTCATTTTCTAACAGGGCCCGATCGCGCTGAACAAAACGGGAGTGCAATAAATGAACATTTTCTCCCTCTAACTGCTTAAAAAGGTCTATTGCCCTGTCAACGGTATTAACAATAATCAGCACTTTTTGATTTGTCGCCATCTCTACTATGCGATCTTTATCATCATAAATCCCCATATCTTGTAGGCTGATTCTATGCCTTATCAATGATTCGTCTACAAATTCATTCACTATTGTATTATCATCTAAAATTCCTCTATCTGCCAGCTCATCCAAATAGATTTGAGGCATTGTAGCTGTCATAATCATAAATTTCCCGCCAATCTTATGAATCATCTCAATCGCCTTAAGAAGTACTGCTACAATCCATGGGTTATATGCCTGGATTTCATCAATAATAACTTTTGAATAAGCCATAGTAGCAAAAAACTTTTCATAGCCTTTAAATTTAAAAGGGAACTTCAATATTTGATCAATCGTTGTGAACAATAGTTTATTCGAGAAGTTTTGGGACTGATCAAAAATGATTTCCCAGTCCTCATCGCCATTTTTATCCAAATGTGAAGCACTTGTCCCATGCAGCAGTCCAACATTTTTATAATTCATATCACTATGGACACGGTCATATAGCGCATTAAGGGAAACACGAATGGGAAGGGTGAAAAACGTTTTATCGTTTCCGGCCCAAAGCAACGAAGCTTCCGTTTTTCCCATTCCTGTCTGGGCAATGATAATGAGATTCTTATTCTGATTTTGGTATGTGTATTCCTGAAGTGGTCGAAGTGAACGCTCACCAAAGTTTTCTTGCATATAATTGTGTGTTAGATCTGCAATATTTACATTGGTGTCAACTTCTACGGGGATATGTGCTGAAGCTGCATGGTCTAAACGGTGCAATAACCCTTTTATTAAAATGTATAAATAGTAAGTATCCCTGCCGTCTTTTATTTCTGTAATTCGATCCTTAGGTTTTAAAGGATTGGTAATCTTAAACTTCTTTTGATTTTTATCCGGGACACTAAGCTCCATTTCTTTTTTTATCTCATCAAAATGGTTTAGCAGTTCTTCCTGATATACCTTGGTCAGAAACGATACATCCGGCTTCGTATTTCTTTCATGATGATAGGCAATTGCCTGGACAAGCACCCTTCTCTCCTCTTCACTAAGATCCCAGCTTGAAACCGGTAAAAAGAAAGGTGATAAATAATTATGTGGTATGTGACCAAAATGGGAAGGATGAACAGCTTCATTTGTTTTTAGTGCCTTATGCATTTTTCCCTGAAAATCATTATTCACTTTTCCTAAATCATGGTATTGCGCGGCCTTATACAATATATCCCATATTTTATATTCCGGGATTTTCTCAGAATAGGCGTTTTTCAATACAGTAAATCTTTTTAACAACTCATCTGTATGTTCTTTGAGTGTCTCCATTTCCGGTCTGGTTTTTGCTATTAGCATTAAACGTCGCCTCTTTTCCAATAAGCCAATGAGGACGGCTCCACATTGGCTTTTTATATTATTGATTCCAGAACACGGGGTAATCGTCCCCATCAATCAAGATCGGACTATCGAAATAATCTTTATTAATTTCTTCATGTCGTGCTATATAAATTGAAGGTATCCTATTCCATTCTCTGATACCTTTTTTAATTGTGTACGTCCAATTCAGTAAATAAGGTATCCCCAAACCGTCTTCAGTCACTTGCACCTTAGGTACATAAATAGAATGTTTTGTCGTGCATTCCTCTGTCTCTTCAAGTGTTACAAAGTCAACCTCATCAATCCGAAGTAGATCCTCATGTCGACCTAATGATACAAATGAACATGTTTCCTGAAATCCATTATATATATCATTCAACACTTTTTCTTCCGCCTTAATATGAAATACCAGCCCTACATTGTAAAGCATATGTGTGTACAATGGCATGGACGTCATAACATTGCTTGAGTAAACAGGGGCCTCCTCCGCTATTCCATCCAAAATAATCGGCATAGCAAATTCATGCTTCTTCACAAAATAAGTCTTCCGGTAATCAACAATTTGACTTTCAAAATCACCTTGTATAGATAACGAAAATGGAATTAGCCTGTCCGCATTCAAAACAGCATGAATCATTCCTTTAACAGTTGAATAAGGCGGGAGCGGGTATGTTTCAGTAACCTTGTTTGCAAAAGGCTTTTTATAACACACAGTTTCCTGAAATGCTTTAATTCTCAATACCTTCATACAGAAACACCGTAATACTGACCAACTTGCTTTGCCAAATGCTCATAGAACTCATCTACTCTTACTGTATCAGCGACTCTTGAAAATTCATCTTCATTAGCGAAAACACCCCGAACATAGCCAATTTCGGTATCTTCTTTGATTGACGAACCGAAAACATTTGCACTAACTGTATCCTCTAATGATGTAATATTTAATTGATCTTTGCTTTCAAGCGATACACGTCCCTGAAAGAATGGATTTGGAATAGGGTAGGCACCGCCAATTATGAATAGAGGTGAAAGATTCTCTTGTCTGCCACGTATTTCACGAGTTAAAAATTTGGTAACCTCCAAAAACTGGTTTACTCGGTTGACTTTTTCTTCTGTATTTAACTCAACACCTTCGTCAACCCCTACCCTTGACAGATCAATCGTAACCGTATAGGCATAATAACTGATATGCTGTTCAATCGTTGCCAGATTGGAATCTTCATTGATTCTCGAAGCCAACCCCATATTGTTTAAGAACTCGAGATCACTTTTATAAGGCTCCAGTGAAATGGCATGACTTAAGCGAACGACAGCAGATCGTTTGGCAGCACCCGTTTTGGCTTTTGTTTTCATATAACCGAATAAATCCATTTCAACCGAATCTTCTATCGTGCATTTTTCTTTAAATTGAATAACACGCTGTTCTTTGTCCACTACGTCTAAGTTCCAATTAAAAAATTGATTGCCAAGACGCACCATGTCATAACGTAAACTTTGCCTCGATGCAAATGAATAAACACCGCCATCACCACGATGGAACTTTTTCAGCTCGGAAATATTGGCAGTTCCCTCACCATAATTTAATGAATTCGCCCGAAAGACGACCGTAAATGTAATTGCTTTATTATTAGCCATTTTTAACTTCCCCCTCCTCATTTGGTTTAGAAATTAGTCCGGAAATCCATGCGTTTGCAATAGTTTCGAAGTCCATGTTATTTTCGTGCAAAGCTTCCAATAGCAGTGACGGCATTTCCAAATCGTTGGAAATATAAATCCTCATGACGGTATCCATAAATGTATTCCGATTTCCTGCCTGAACAGAATTCAATAAACGATATGCAATACCTTGTGCTTTCTTTAGTCCAATCTTATTTCGCACATTCTCTGCACTCTTGTACAAGACCCAAATGTATTTCTGCTGTTTTTCAGGATCCATATAATTGACGCCCTCCTTTAAGTAAAATTCATTATAGTGTCTCAATATTGTCATGAACATAACTTCTAAAGGTGAATAATTGTTCTTGACTTTATCCCGGAGTGTTTCAAAAATAAATACTTTTGTGTCTATATTCTTTAGCAGATATTTAATAAAAGCAATCCGGTTTTTGTAAAATAGATAACCAAATAGCTTATTGTGTTTTTCAAAAAGATGTATCAAATTTGGTGTTAAAATCATGTAATCCAGTAATGTCTTTTTGGCTTGATAGTCGGACTCATACTCAACGATAAGGTAATTTTTAATCAACATATCTGCTCTTAACTTCTGCTCGGTAACAAGATCGAAAATAACTTCATCAAATGATATGTTATCATCGGATTCAGTGCTGTAATGTTCATTTGTTTGGTATATTTGGTCAAATGAGCCATCAAATTGTACAAAAACGGATTTGCCATTGGAAATGGTCGCCCCAGCAGGTGCACAGAATAATAGTAATTTTGCTAGAGCACTAATCGGAAAAAAGTTGTTACCTTCACTATTCCAAGTACTGTTCAACGCATTTTTAAGGCTTAAGGCTAAAGGTGAGAATACACTTTCTTCAAAAGAAAAAAGTCCTAAGCGAAAATCTGTTAAACTGCATTTAAGAATTTCTTCGTTTATGTATTGTTTCATTTCGTCGGTGCTTAATTTCTTAAATGGCCTTTTGAGAACAGCTAAAGACTTATGCTCTGAATTTTGCAACAGTTGATGGACAGTATTTAATTCGTTTTCGTCAATCGCATATAATAGATTCCACTCGTCGATGACCGGTTGGATAAAATCTTTTTCGAATAACGCCTTTTGTTCTTCTACATTTTTTGAGTTATGGACAACATTAAGAAATGACACTTGACCAAAATACGGTTGAAAATATATAGCTTTAAACGCATTGCAAGTTAACTTTTCATCGATTTCTTTTGTGTGTATTCCCGCGATAATGTCATCCAGCCATTCATCCGTTTCTTCTTTATACGTCTTTTCAGATCGATAATGCTCCACATTGTCGATTACATTCCAGCCGAATTCGTATTCTTTAAAATATTTATCAACCTTTGTTTCGATATCTTTTAATCGCTTGTTTAGATTTGATTTATATTTCTCTTCTCCGTTTTTCCAGCGGCTATGCCAACTTTTGAGTACCTGTTCATGCCTATTAGCAACACTGTACTTTTTCAAAAAGTAATCGAAAAATGCATCTGGTAGTACCTCCAGCTGCTCTTTTGTAATAGTAAAACCGTCATGCGTTGTCGGAACATTTACGCCATAAGATTCTAAAATTCGTTTATATCCGACCATTCCTTGGGTTAAAGCCCATTCGTTCATGGACACTTCCATCCGATCCACCTAGTTCACCTCCTTTTCAACTTCTAATAATCCCAATCCAAGTGATCTTCGCATACTTACGCCATTATCATATAAACATTGAAGATCATCAGGAGCCCCTTGGAGTTGTATCAAACCTTTGTTCGTTGTTAAATATAATGGTCTTTTCTGTTTCTGATGAAGGTCTTCCTTTAGGACTTGTTTTGTCATCATTGTTTGCAGAACTTTAATAGGTTGTTGTGGCTCTCTCTTATAAAGTTCTCGGATAATGAGATTAGCAACATATTGAAGTTCTTCATTAAAATTGCTATCTGTAGCCAATATTGGTTTTTTATCCTTTGATTCTATCAATATGGGCGACAAAGTTTTAAACACTACATTTTCTTCTTTGATAGACTTTTTAGGTAATAAGTTTTTCGTTTTTAAAACTAACTGAGATTCTTGGATGTAATATACTTGGCCTTTTTTGGAGCCATTCATAAGATGCATGATAAATTCATAGCTTGAACTTGATAGATTCAAATGCAATTCTTTACCGTAAATAGTCTCCTGACTGATATCAAGATTTGTTATATAAGTCGAATATGTGAATGGCTTCATATTTCGTTTATTTTGAACAAAAAGGTTATCATAGTAGGTTTGTGAACCATTTCTCACCATTTCTTTGATTATTGATAGAGTACCCAGCCTGTAAGTAATCGGGATAGATTGCATATCAAATACTAATTTTACTTTCATTTTATCTCCCCCCTTTCCTAGTAAATTATTTTATATATTTTATTATCTTTTGTCAACAATTTTCCGAAAATAAAAAGTTGCATTATAAAAATACAACTTTCCCCTCTTCGTTCAGATATAATTATTCCTTTTGATATAGAATAATTTACTTTTTATATCCTGCTATATGCAAATATATTTATAATATTATCACATATAGCGAAACTTAAACAGGGAGCTATGTATTACTTACTAGAATAGCACATCCCCCCTACAAAAAAATGCACACCCTACCAAGATTCCAAAAATTTAATACCTTTCCTCTCGCCTATCCCGGAAAATCGGTATCTGCTGCCGGACATCATCCACCTTATTCAGATCGATTTCAGCCAGCACCATCTTTTCCTCACTGCCGCCTTCAGCAACGATCTCACCCCATGGATCTACAACAAGCGACATGCCGCCGAATTCATTTTTCGGATCAGCCCCCACCCGGTTGCAAGCAACAACATAACATTGATTCTCAATCGCACGTGCCTGCAGCAGTACACGCCAATGATCGATGCGGGGTTTTGGCCATTCCGCCACGACATACATAACTTTAGCTCCATTTACGGCCGATTTGCGCAGCCATTCCGGAAAGCGGATATCATAGCAAATGAACCCGGCCGACGGGACACCCTCCAATTCGAAGTCAGCAGCATCGTGACCCTCAACGAGGTGTAAGTGTTCATCCATCAGCTGAAAAAGGTGCAGCTTGCTGTACGTCTGGATAAGCTCGCCGTTACGATCAATAACAAGCATCGTGTTTTTCATACCGTCCTTACTCTCCTCAGCGACGGATCCGCCGATAATGACGACATTCAGCTGTTTCGCCAAATCGCTCAGGAACTCGGTCGTCGCTTTGGCATCCTTGTCTGCCAGCACATCCAGCCGCTCCAGGTCATAGCCTGTATCCCATAACTCGGGTAATACAATGATGTCAGCACCAGTGCTCGCGGCATCCATCACCCATTTGGAAACACGGGCAAAATTCACTTTCGGATCACCATACGTCACATCCATCTGAATCAGTGCCATTTTTTTCTTCATATCCGCATTTACCTCCTGAAAATTATTAGACTTCCTCTACCTATAATCGAAATTCTAAGCTTAACGGGGGCATTCTTAACCATTATTTTTTAAGACGCCCCCAAACCGTTTTTTCAGACGATTGTAATGATGAGAGGGTATATATCTTAGTTCAAACGTACCATAAGTAAGATGCAAAAAAAATCGTCATCCCACAGCGGAACAACGATTTTTTAACCTTAATAATGGCCGAGCAGTCCTTTTTTCATCGCATATTTTTCGCAGGCGATGTAGAACATGATTCCTATAAACCCATACACAATCGAATTACCAATGAGCAACAAGTAATCGCCCATTGTGAAATCAGCCAATGTATAGCCATTGATCATAATGTGTCTCGTCATATCAACGCCTTTGACAATTGGCGCTGCCACCATGTATGGTGCAGCCGATAGTGGGACGAAAGTCAACCCGGCGATGATAAACTGAAGAATTTGCAGGAAGGCATTGATTTGCTTAAAAATAAGTGCCATGCCAGCGACAATAAAGCTTGCCCCAATCATGCCGGCCACTGTCAACAGAAGGACCGGGATAATGGATACCGGATTTAAATTCAGCCATTCACCCGCTGTCGCCATCGATAAAAAAAGCAATCCGACCACCAGGACAAAGTGGTTGGCAATCGTACCAATCAATCGGGAAAGAAGGATATTCCATGGCTTGACGGGTGACATGTACAGCTGCTCCAGTGTCCCTTTCATCGCCTCATCAGATATCGTCCAGCCCATCGATTGCAACGTCATCATGCCAAAATACCAGAAAATATAATTGACAATCACGTATTGTGTGTTTGTGCTTGCCTGTGCCGGATCGCCGATAACCTGAATGCCGAACATCATCGCGATAAAAATGATATAAAATGTCAGTAGCAGACTGATCGTGTTCGCTTTATAACGTTTCAGTTCAACATATTCCATCATCGTGTTAACGCGCAGAACATTCCAAAATGCTGTCATGAGGTCACCCCTTCGTTCACAAGTTTACGGAACACTTGTTCAAAGTTAATTCCCGTCCGGTTGATCGTCTCAATCGGCGTTTCGTTTTGTTTTAAAATAGCCATCAGTTTGTAAATGTCCTGCTCCTGATCGAGATTAACCTCCAGGGTATCAGCCTCCCAATGGTGAATCGGAAACCGGGACGCAAGCATGGCCTGCTGTTCATCTGTGAGTGATGCTTTTACTTCAACCCGGTAAGCACTTGTCGCAAACAGCCTTAACAATTGGTCGACGCGTTCATTGGCAATGACTTCTCCTTCATTGATAATGATTGTCCGTTCACATAAGTCCTGAACAACCGGCATGTCATGCGTGCTGATAATAATGGTTTTGCCTTGTTCGTGGGCAATATGCCGAAGCAGGTTACGGACTTCGTAGCCGGTTTCGACGTCAAGGCCCAATGTCGGTTCATCCAGAAGCACGACATCCGTATCCGCCAGCATGGCTACAGATACCGCCAATTTTTGTTGCATCCCGCGAGACAAGTTATTGACAAGCTCATCTTGTTTGTCATGCAGCTGAAACAGGGTGAGCAATTCTTCTACTTTTTTGGCAATCTCTTTTTTCGGAACACCGCGATTGCCGGCAAAATAGACGAGATTTTCAAAAACAGTCAGCCGCCAATATAAATTACGATTTCCTTCCAGGACGGCACTGATATGGCGAAGGGCTTTCTTACGGTCTCGCACACTATCAAACCCATTTATCGTTACCGTTCCCTGATCCGGAACAAGCAAACCGCAAATCGTTTTGATGGTTGTTGTTTTGCCTGCACCGTTCGGACCGAGCAACCCAACAATTTCCCCTTTCATGACGCTGAATGATACATTGCTTACTGCCGTAAAGATCTGTTTCGATTTTCGTTTCTTATACGCTTTATGTATGGCGTTGACTGAGATGATCGATTCCATATTCTAAACCCCCTTTCAATGACTATATTTTATTATACGTATTTTTCTAAAATTCACAATCGGGCAGTGGATGTTTTTGCCATCAGTCCAGAGGCTGACATATGTTCCATCTCGAAAGGGGGCATTTCCACATAATTAGTTCTCCTACCATAGATAAAACTCAAAATATCAGTATGATTTTCTCATGAAACAGCAACGTTTCTAGACCATTGTTAAGAGCTTAATAAACTAGGAATTTAACTCATTAAAAAAGCTTTGTGGCGGTCTTTGTTATTAAAAATAAAACAGCTCAGTTCACATGAACTGAGCTGTTTTATTTGATTATTAAACAATTGCGTCCGATGATTGAATAGTCTCTTTTTGCCATTAGCTGGTATCAGGGAAGCAGCAGTGATTACATATTCCAATCCTGAATCCATTGTTTTGGTAGCTTAATTCCAGCTTGTTTAAGAGCAACAAAATACTGTCCTTGATGAATGCCTTCATGCTGAACTATGGTATTTAACAGTTCCATAATTGATAAATTTTCCGCACCCATTTTTATGCTTTCGTGGGTTACCTGTGTAAATTCAAAGGCCAACTCATTAGAGGCTCTTTCTAACTGATCAATTAGATTGTATTCAGATGGAAGATCACCCGGAAATTCTACAACACCAGTTCTTAATCCGTCCCTGTATATCTCCCTAACACGGATTATGTGGATGAATAACTTCCTCAGTGATCCCAATTCTGTAATCAACTGAATATCCCATTTGGTTTCCGAAATTTCCTTTGCTAAGGCATCAGTCATTTTTGCAGCATAAAGAAATCCATTCGAATCCATATTGTCTTCACCCCTAGCCATTTATAATCCTAATTACTATTTCGATTTAACATATAAAACTCCTTCTATTATTTCGTAAACTAGCCCCATGATGCAATATTGGAGCCAATCCTTATTAAGGATTAGCGCCCGTTTGTTTAAGTGAATTAATTCACAGTTTTGATTATTTATTTTTAAAAAGTTCCACTGTACATTAAAACTTTTAATATCACTACTGCAATATATACAATTACAAATATGAAACACATTATTGCAAATTTATAATCAGCGATTTTAATAGAATAAATTCCCTTAATTAAGAAGAATAAAAAAGCCAGAAAAGATATAATTTCACCATAGATTAAATGGTTTTGACGGTCTAGAAATGTTAAAATAAAACATATTATAGCTACGCTTATTAGGATAATATTAAATACAGATAAAGGTTTATTTACGAGTTTATCTGACTTCATATAATACACCTCCCATAGCTTATAGTTCCAATAACTTATATGGCCCAACTAACGAACAAATTTATTCCGCAACTGCGCCCGATTAATGAATAACTTACTAACTACCAGAATACTCATTAAAACTTTATATAATAAAATAACAAACCTCTCTTTCGTTGAGTCTTGTTATTTGGAACAAGAATGAAATGATGTTTAAAAGTCCGGTGAAAAACTATATTTTTCATCCATCAAAGATGCGAGAGATGCGAGCAAAGACCCGAATTTTTCTTGGATTTCCTTAAAAATAAAGGAAATAAAGTGATGATGGTGGTGTATTTCATCCCGATTTTTCGTTTCAGCGCATGCTGAAATACCGGTCCTGGGCCTTTTGCCTTTAAACCGGCTTAACTTCTTAAGATTTTGAACGATGGCGGTGCAGAGTGCCTGTTCCTGCATGCAGTCCAGCCCTCTGCTTCTGGCACGATCCATGCCGTGAACTGTCTTAGCCTCGGCGAATTCATGTTCACACTGGACACGCTCGTCTTGGATATCTTGATATTTGCCGTCAATCTGAATTTGTTTTGCTTGATTTTTGGCCTTGGCGCTGTCAACTTTTTCCTGCCGTTTTCTTTGGTGTTCAAGGTTGTGGGTTTTCCTTTGCCAAGTCGGAACTTCCTCCAACTCATGATCTCGCAACGAAATCAAAGGGATGATGCCTCGTGAAATTAAATAGGCCAAATATGCCGGTGTGCCATAGGCCTTGTCACCCGATAACGTCCGAATATGGATTTGCGGATGCTGAAAACGAACAGCGTTTAGCTGTTGTTGGCTAATTTCTCTTTCAGCTGTACCGGAAGCAACGCTCGCATCAGTTTTCAAAATAATCCCTGATTCAACGTCTATCAGGTCGTGTACAAGGTAACGTGGATAAGCTTCCTGCCCTTTGCTCTTTTTGTACAAACGGGCATCAGGATCTGTTGTACTCCGATGGGTTTGATTGGAAAATGTTTTGCCATGAAAATCCTCATGGCTGGCATTTTCCTGAAGCTGATCCGATTGATGATTGTTCTTTGATTTCGGAGGCTGAGGATTTTGATCTTCATCGTCGCTGTCCGTAATGTCTGATGGAGCCAAGGATGCCTCGTCACGTTGCTTTTTATCTTCCAGGTAACCTTCAATGGTTTGAACCGGAGCCAGCTCTATTTCTTCCAGACTGTGAATGGACGCGTTTGCACGCACTTGTGTGCCGTCCACACCGGCATGAACGTCTGGGCGAACGAGGCCGGAAGCAATGCACTGATCAACGACATGCATCATGATATCATCAAAAATACCGTGGCGACGCCAAAGCGCTCTTGTCTTAACAAGTGTTGTCCGATCGGGAAGAGAAGACTCAAAATCCAGGCCGCAAAACCACAGGTAGCCTGCATGCATGGGGAGCGTTTCAAACAGTTCCCGTTCCGAGTGATTAAATAGATACTCCAGTACAACCAGCCGCACGACCAATTCAGCATTTGTAGATGGCCGGCCTGTTTTTTCGGAGTAGAGAGGTTTCACCCAATCGTGGACAGCTGAAAAGTCGATCACATCTTTCACCCTTCTCAGGATATGGTGCCTGGGAACGAGATCCTCCATATCAATATATTGAAACATGCTGGGTTGAATGTGATTTTGCTTTGGCGAATGCATAAACGGATCATCCTTTTATAAGTGTTCTATAGACTATATTCGACATAAAGAAGGGAAATTCCTAGCACAGTTCGACTTTTTCACCGGACTTTTAAAAGGTTAGAAGATAAGTCACCTATTTAAAAGCTATCTAATTCCGATACTAAATTTTCTTTAAATGTTTGAAATTGGCTTTTTGTTACCATCATGTATAAAGCAGGCCCTGTATCAGTAGATACCTGGTTAGGCCCAAATATTCCTCCGTCTAATACAAAAAGTACACTAAATAACGTTTCGTTTTCTAATTTTTGAGCATTTGTAACTTCCATAAAAAATCCAGGCTCATTTGTAGAAATAAAGCTCGGATTTTCAGTATTAATAATATCTTGAGTGGTTTCTAACATGAATAAAAAGTCATTTTTTAAGCAAGTGATTTTTTCTTTAATCGTACTGTACTTACTTACAAGTGTTACATTAAAGGTAACACTAGTTTCATCCTTAGGTTCGATCTTCTCAATTTCTAAATCAATTTTACATGAGTTAAATTTTACACCATAATCTAATAATTCCGCCATCGTATATCCTCCATTTACCAACTCCAAAAACTAGATTGCCACCGATTTTTAGGTAGAAGAGATTGGTAAGTTGTTATTGTTTTGTTAGTGCTCTTATCAATAACTACAGCAACGCCATTTGATCTGTTATGGACGACTCTAGCTCCAGTTAAGCGATCTGTGTATCTTGCCCCAAAGATAGTGCGTCATCTAAATTTCTACCTGTTATAGACCTTTGTACGGCTCTCTGTGTTGTATGTGAACCAACCCTTACAGTTGCTCCCACTGAGATACGTGAAAGATATGATACCCCTGATCTAATTACTATACCTGCTAAGAGAGGAAGTGCTTTTGTTTGATATTCTGATTTTTCCTTACTGAAATCATTAATATACCGGTCAATTTCTTCTTCTGTGATATTTTTCTCTTCAGATTTTAAAATCTCAAGCTGTCGCTATAATTCGTTCTTTTCCTTCTCTTTAAGGTCGGTTTGTTCTACCTTTTCAGCTGTTTTTTCTCCATTAGAAGCCTTAACATATGGAGTAAAGACACTTGAAAATACTAGAAAAAAAGTTGCGATTAAACATAGATAAAGTCGTAATTTCATATGTATTTTATTTATGACAGTAACATTATTCCATAATCTACATATCATTTAAATAGTATTTTTTTACTATTTAAATTATTTCTTTTTGTTTATAATTAACTAACATAGAGAAGGAGGATAAGACGTTGATAAATTCGAAAAAAATAAGCCCTGTTAATTTGAACTTTTTATTCAACAAAATGGCCCTTATACTCAAAACCGGGCGGCGCTGATCGTTATTCCGCAAGCGCGCCCGTTTGCTTAAATAATATTAACATAAGTCGTTACTCCATAAATAACCGACCCTAAAATAAAAAGGGCACAAGTTGTAGCACTTAAGAGATATGTTTTATTTTCTTTTGCGTAAATCCATTTCATTATGGTACGGAAAGCAAATACAACTGTCATACCTATGAAAATAAATATTCGAAGGTATTTGAAGTCAGATATTGCTATAATCATCACAATAAAACTAGTCCAATAAAGTATTCCTTCACCGTATTTATGTAGTTTGTTTACATATGTTTTTCCTAAATCGGATTCCTCTATATTCAATTTCGTTATCAGCTTTCGATTGATAAAGTGATCTAAAACTAGAATAGCAATCATAATGGCAATAATGGTTACCATTTTTAATATGCCTCCTGTAAGCCTCGCCCTGCTTTTTTAATATAAATCGCAATTGTTTGTTTCATAATATACACTTATTATATTCTCAATCCATACACTCGATCCTGTGCCAATAATTCCTGACAAGCGCCTGTTTGATTAGTAATGTGGTTCATTTTTACTCAATTTACTGTCCACAATAAAAAATACAATAAGAGCTACTCCCATAAAAAATGAGTTTAATGCGTTAGAAATTAATCCGTACAGAGATAGTGTTATTATGCTTAGGAGTATAACAGTAAAAATAATTCTTAGCCTCAAAAATTTCCCTTTGAAATACTTTGACATACATACTCCCCTTTGTATCCTTATTCAATAAAATGGCCCTTATGTATGGAACGGGCGCCAAGACTTATTCCGGAATGGCGCCCGATTGCTTAAAATACTGTATTGTCAATGTTTGTTTAAGCTAATATCTGGTAATGGCCAAAATTACCCTTCCTTTGATTTCCACTTTGTGTAAAGCACATAAATAGCGTTCCCAATCGTTAAAATTATTGCTGCGGTTAAAAGACCAAGCATTAGATATATATTATAATCAAATATTAAGAACAAAATAGTCGCCACAACAAATGCTCCCCAACCTCCGATAGCAAAACGCCAGGGATGTTCTTTATTATTAAATAACATAATAATTTACCCCCTTACTTGTTCTGCATAATGGCCCGATTCAGGCACAGCGTTTATTCAACAACTGCGCTCCTTTTGCCGAATGGTTTCTTCTAATATTTGCTGATATTAAATCTTAAGTATTACACAGGTCCTCACTTTGTAAATTCAGCTTTAAATAAATATACAACATCGTATTTTTTTAATTCATTGGGATCT
>NZ_JBHTNH010000018.1:0-7802 GCF_042679865.1 Lentibacillus salinarum
CGCATGACCACTTTTTCGATATCCGTCCATACTTTCACCTCATAATTTAGTATGGACAAAAAAGATAGGGCTAAAAGCTGATACCGTCTAAAGACGGTGGAGTTAGACCACGCATTTGTAAGTTAAAGAGATTTTGTTAGACCGGTTAGACCCTAAATTTTAACGTGCGCTTTTTAGGACTTGTTTAATTTAACATGCCTGACATATTTCGTCAACAATAGAGAAAAACAATTTGTTACATGTTTCCCCTTTATGCCTATCCGCTCTCCATAACCAATTTGCCTCTACACTTCCCACATCTATATTTGTTTAAATCGACTCGGCGGATTCGTTTATAAAGGTGATCACATTTTTCACATCTGTAAATATATTTCGGGATCCTCTCAGATGATGGCAGCCGCGAACAATGCCTGGGTGATCCAGTTTCCTTTAAAAGATTCTTGAAATCCTTGTCACCATGTTTATATCCCTTCCCTTCTATATGGAGGTGATAATGACATAGTTCATGCTTAATAATCCCGATAACCTCTTCTTCATCGCACTCAAGAACATATTTGGGATTCAATTCAATCGTTCTTTTAGCCGGAAGGTATCTTCCACCGGTTGTTCTAAGGCGGTTATTGAATTTTATGACGTCCACAAAAGGTTTATGGAAGTGTTGATGGGAAAGACGATTAACGAATTCATGCAAGTCATTCTCATTTAAAATATTCATTTGAAAAACCACCCTTATTCCTTAGCGCAATACATTATCAAATTCTGTAAGTTCACTGATAAGCCGGAAAACACCTGGAAATTACATAAATACCATATATGCCGCTATTTTGAGAGCTTAAATTTATCATGTAACACGCTTCAGACGTCGTGCTGAAATACAATTTAAAATTATTATGATTAAACATTGATTTTTAATAAATTTATATTATAATAGTACATGGGTATTGAAAACGTATTGCCAAATATTGCGGAGTGCTTTCAAAGTTAACTGACATTATAAATGAACGTAATACTTATCACCATTTTCATCCAATGAATATAGATAAGAAAGTCATCATATGAATTTATAATGTTAGTTAATCGTCTTGCTAGGTTAGTCGTAACTACATAATAGCAAACATGCCCTTTCTTCCGCAATTTTGCGATGCCAATCACCCATCTACCAAGCTATTTCATAGTAATATTATAATAGCTATGTTATTATAATGATTATAAAATAAACAGGAGGGAATACGGTTATGAGTGAACACGAAAATAAAAAGAAAATGACAACAGCATTCGGTGCTCCGGTACCTAATGATGATGATTCCAAAACGGCTGGTAAACGCGGGCCACTGTTAATGGAAGACTACTGGTTCCTGGAAAAAATGGCGCATTTTGATAGGGAAGTCATTCCGGAACGCCGCATGCACGCAAAAGGGGCTGGTGCATATGGTACATTTACCGTAACGCACGATATTACAAACTATACAAAAGCAGCTATATTCTCTGAAATTGGCAAGAAGACAGATATGTTTATTCGTTTCTCGACCGTTGCCGGTGAACGTGGCGCTCCAGATGCAGAGCGTGATATTCGCGGAACAGCCATGAAATTCTATACAGAAGAAGGTAACTGGGATCTTGTTGGTAATAATACACCCGTATTCTTTATGCGGGATCCGAAGAAATTCACAGATCTAAACCACGTTGTTAAACGGAATCCAAAAACCAATATGAAAAGCCCAGATGCTAAATATGATTTCTGGTCTTTACTACCCGAAGCACTTCATCAGGTTACCGTTGTCAATAGTAACCGTGGCATTCCAGCAAGCTTCCGGAATATGCATCTATTTAGCAGCCATGCATACAGCATGATCAATGCCAATAATGAACGTGTTTGGGTCAAATTCCATTTCCGTACACAGCAAGGCATTAAAAACCTGAAAGAGGATGAAGCAGAAAAACTAAGAGGAAAAGATCCTGAAAGCCATACAAGAGATCTCTATAATGCGATTGCAAACGGTTATTATCCAAAATGGACATTATATATTCAGGTCATGACCGAAGAAGAAGCCAAAAATATGCCATACAACCCATTTGACTTGACGAAAGTCTGGTATAAAGAAGACTTCCCACTGATTGAAGTTGGCGAATTGGAACTGAACCGTAATCCGGAAAACTACTTTACTGAAGTAGAACAAGCTGCATTTGCACCGACGAATATTGTGCCTGGCATTGGTTTCTCGCCAGATAAAATGCTGCAGGGCCGAATATTCTCATATAGCGATACACAACGTTATCGTTTAGGCGTCAACCATTGGCAAATTCCGGTTAACTACCCTAAAAATGTGAAAGACTTCCATCCATATCATCGTGATGGCGCCATGCGTGTCATGCACGGAGCAGAGGGTGGAGAGGTTTCCTATACGCCTAACAGTTATGGCGAATGGGAAGACCAAAAAGACCTTGACGAGCCAGCTTTAGAAATTAGTGGAACGGCTGATTATCACAACTTCCGTGAAGATGACGATAATTACTACGAACAGCCTGGTAAACTGTTCCGTCTCCTGAGCCCGGAAGAACAGCAGGATTTATTCTACAACACGGCATGTGACATGGAAGGGGCAACCAAAGAGGTCAAACTGAGACATATCACGAACTGCTATAAAGCTGACCCTGCTTATGGCGAAGGTGTCGCCAAAGCTGCTGGTATTCCATTAAACGAAGTAGAAGCAGCAGCCAGCGATAAGGAATAAAGCGAAACTTCATTCAGCGGGGCGGTTTTCTCCGCTGAATGTTAGTTGAGCCGAATCGGACATTTACGGACATTTAACCGCCGTTCCTTGGCGGTTTAGTGTCCGTTACATGCGGGGTAAAGCGAAACTTCATTCAGCAGAGCGCTTTCCTCTGCTGAACGTTAGTTGAGCCGAATCGGACATTTACGGACATTTAACCGCCGTTCCTTGGCGGTTTAGTGTCCGTTACATGCGGGATAAANGACATTTACGGACATTTAACCGCCGTTCCTTGGCGGTTTAGTGTCCGTTACATGCGGGATAAATTCTAAGTAAAAAGACTGCCCATTTTGAAATGGACAGTCTTTTTATATTACCGTCTGACATGTGATCAAGAAGTCATTTGAACTGAAATGAAAAAAGGCTATATGCGTTAACTATTTTTCATTGTGAACCATCGACAAAGCAATCCGGCCTTTATCGATATCAACACTCTCCACCCACACCGTCACGACATCACCGACTGATGTTATATCCATCGGGTGTTTGACGAATTGGTTGGACATTTTGGAAATATGGACCAATCCATCCTGTTTAACACCAATATCCACAAAAACGCCGAAATCCACCACATTGCGGACAGTACCCTGCATTTCCATACCTTGTTGCAAGTCTTCCATGGATAAAACGTTTTGTTTCAACAACGGCTTTGGCAAATCATCTCGCGGGTCACGTTCCGGCCGGCTCAGGGCATTGATGATATCCTGTAGGGTTGGGACGCCCATTTCCAGCTCTCCCGCCATTTTTTTGACATCAATCGTGTTCAATTTCTCACGTAATCTTTCAGTCCCGATATCGTCCTTTTCACAGTCGATCGTTTGTAAAAGCTGTTCAACTTGTGAATAGCTTTCGGGGTGGATCGGGGTCCGATCGAGCGGATTTTCACCATCCAAAACACGTAAAAACCCGATTCCCTGCTCATATGTTTTGGCGCCAAGCCGGGGAATGTCTTTAAGCTCTCGCCGATCTCTGAATTTGCCATCCTCATAACGTTTTTTGACGATGTTATTAGCAACCGTTTTGCTTAACCCGGCCACATATTGCAATAACGGCGGCGAGGCGGTATTAACATTGACACCCACCTGGTTAACGGCCGTTTCGACGACAAATGACAGGGATGCATTCAAGGCCTTTTGCGTGACATCATGCTGATACTGTCCGACACCGATCGATTTCGGGTCAATTTTCACCAGTTCAGCAAGCGGGTCCTGTACTCTCCTGGCAATCGATGCAGCACTCCGCTCCTCAACCTGCAGATCAGGAAACTCTTCCCGTGCCAGTTTGGAAGCCGAGTAGACACTTGCCCCCGCTTCATTGACAATGATATACGGAATATCCAATTCATTTTTGCCAATCACATCCGAGATAAATTGTTCTGTTTCCCGTGAGGCTGTTCCATTTCCAATGGCGATCAGCTCGACAGCAAATCGGTCGATTAAATCCATAACTTTCTTTTCGGCACCAGTTGTATCATGCCTTGGAGCTGTCGGGAACATGACCCCTACCTCGTGCACTTTTCCTGTCTCATCAACAAGGGCCAGCTTGCATCCTGTCCGGTAGGCCGGATCGACGCCAAGGACTGTTTTCCCTTTAAGCGGCGGCTGCAGTAATAAGTTTTTAAGATTTTTGGAAAATATATCAATGGCCTGCTCTTCTGCTTTTTCCGTTAACTGATTGCGGATTTCCCGTTCAACAGCGGGCTGAATCAGCCGTTTGAAGCTGTCCTCAATCGCTACCTGTAGGATGTCAGCGGTCTCCTGATTGGTCTTGTTGGTCATCACGTTGCGCTTTAAATACGCACGTATACGTTCGGTCGGCGGTTCAACCGCTACTTTCAGCACACCTTCTTTTTCCCCGCGATTTAAGGCCAAAATCCGGTGGGACACCAGCGAACGGACTGCCTCATCGTACGCATAGTACATTTCATAAATACCTTTTTCATCCTTGTTCGCATCTTTTGCCTCGGCATGGACTGTTCCACGCTTAAAGGTTTCGCTGCGAATATATTCCCGATATTCCGGTTCATCTGCAATCCATTCCGCCAAAATATCATTGACACCTTGGAGGACATCTTCAACTGTATGTAAGCCATATTCCTCCGATAAGTACGTCTCCGCTTCGCCTGCCACATCATGCAGCTCCTGCTCCCACACGGCCATTGCCAGTGGTTCCAATCCTTTTTCCTTAGCTTTTGTTGCCCTTGTCCGGCGTTTTTGCTTGTACGGCCGGTATAAATCTTCCACCCGCTGCAATTGGGTTGCCTGTTGAATAGCGCGTTCCAATTCGTCGGTGAGCTTTCCCTGCTCATCAATCAAGCGGATGACTTCCTCTTTGCGTTCAGCCAGATTCACCGCATATTGCCATTTGTCATGAATCAATTTAATTTGTACTTCATCAAGTCCGCCGGTTACCTCTTTCCGGTAACGGGCAATGAATGGTACCGTATTTCCTTCATCCATTAGTTTAATGACGCTTTTTACAACGGATGTCTTGACGTTTGCTTCGTTTGCTACCCACTGTTCCAATTGCGTTGCCAAAATGGTTCCTCCTTCATACCGCAGTGATTCCAGTTTACCAAAAATCGGCTGGAATGAAAAAAGCCGGCCATGTAAAGCCAGCTCTAACCGTCATATTTAATTGCGATTAACGTTGTATCATCCAACCTTACTTGCCCCTCTGTATAGTCGGCAAATGTCTGAACGGCCTGATGGACATCTGGGTTTAATAAAAACTGTTGTGACAAATCATTATCCGTCACACCATCAGAAAATAAAATGAAATTCATCCTAGCGTCAATTTTATCATTCACAACTTTAAATGGTCTGTGGTAACCGGCAAGATAACCAGCATTCGGAATGCTTCGTTTCTTTTTTCCGTTGTTGCGAATCGTGATGATCCCAATATTTCCAATTGAAGAAAACGAATATTGCCTTGTCCGAAAGTCAATTCTTAAAATCCCGATAACCGCCCCGCGTTTTCCTGACAACTGCCGGTTACATTTTTTTATCAGTTGTTCAACCGTCGCATGAATATTTTCTTTTATGATGCTGATAACAATCTCAGAAGACTCTTTGGCAAACGCGCCACTTCCCAAACCGTCCGCCAGAACACATATATATTCATTGTCTGTTTCCGTGTAAAAATAACTGTCCCCGCAGTAGTATTGATCCTTCTTAGCCTTTTGGAAGACAGCTGTTTCGACTTTATTGGACATATGGCTCAATCGAAAACCTCCGCACTTTCAGATTGCAGTGCTTCGCGAAGTTTCCGTAATGAACGGCGCTGTAAACGGGAAACATGCATCTGGGAAATGCCTAGTCGGTCACCGGTTTCCTTCTGGCTCATATGTTCAAAGAACGTACAGCGTAAAATAGCCTGCTCCCGTTCTGATAAGACAGGAAGTATTTTTTCCAGCAGCATGCGCTGATCGACATTATCAAAGCCGCTGTCACTGTTACCGACTAGATCCAATATCGCAACCGTACTGCCCTCGGAGTCTGCTTCAACTTTCCTGTCAACGGAAAGGGCTTTATAGCTTTTGCCCATCTCCATCGTTTCGAGTACTTCTTCTTCGGAAATATCCAAGTAATCGGCAATTTCCGGAACCGTCGGAGAATCCTGATTTTCGGTTGTTAACGCATCCACCGCTTTTCTTATTTTCGGCCCTAACTCCTTGATTCGGCGCGGGACATGAACGCTCCACGTTTTATCACGAATAAATCGTTTAATTTCACCAATGATGGTCGGTATGGCAAAGGATTCGAACGATTTGCCGTAAGATGCATCATATCTTCTAACGGCAGCAATTAATCCAATCATACCCACTTGTGTCAAATCTTCGTGGATGCTGCTGTTTTTCGAATACTTCCGGGCGATCGATTCGACTAAATCCGTATAGTTCAGGATAACTTTTTCCTGCAGGGCTTCGTTTTCGGGGTCGTTTTGCAGTTTTTCGATTGTTTGATAAATGTCATCCTGCTGCTTATCGGGTTGTTGAGATTTGGTCGTCATCAACACCCACCTCGGCTTCATTAAGGTATTTGGTCATTAAAACGATGACCCCGTAGTCGTTCTTGATTTCCACTTTATCCATTAACGCATCAATCAGAAAGAGACCGAAGCCACCTTCCTGAAGATCCTCCACAGGCTCTGAACCCTCGTACGGCCCAATCCCTCCTTTAATTTTATTCAGGTCAAAACTCCCACCATGGTCCGCTACCATAACCTCCAAGCGATCTTCATAAACACCAAACCCGATTGTTACTTCGCCTGCGTCGCCACCGCTATAAGCATGCTCGACCGCGTTGGTAATCGCTTCGGAAATGGCCACTTTAAGATCTTCAATCGCTTCATAGGAAAAACCCAAACGACTGGCGACACCCGAAACACTTAAACGAACAACACCAACATACTCCGCTCTGGCCGGCACCTTCATTTCGACAAAATCAAAATTATCCATTAGTCATTTCCACCTCGAATTGCAGTATCAATCGTCATAATGTCATCAAGTCCTGTTATTTGGAATAACCTTAACACACGATCCTGCAAATTAACTAGACGCATGGCGCTGTTGTTTTCTTTCGTGGATTTTAATGCACTAATAAAAACACCTAGTCCTGTACTATCCATATAATGAACGTCTTCCAAATCGACTTCTGTCTGTTGTCCTTCCACATTCGTCAACGAGAGTAATGTCTCTTTTAACTGTGGCGCCGTATAGGCATCCACTTCACCGGACAATGAGATGACAGACTTGTCAATCCTGTCGGCAACGTCAATTTGCAAATTCATGAATACCCTCCTCAATATCACGGATGTCCTAGAAGCACCTGGTATTTACCGTATCCTCCAGTGTTTTAACGATAATCCTGTGAGGTTTTGCTATTTTTCGAAAGTGTTATTGTCAACTTAAACGACCACCTGCTAAAGCAGGTGGATTTGGACATAAATGTCGGCGACTAAAGTCGCTGCTCCAGGCTGAAGTCCTGCTCAAAGTCCTTAAGCTGAAGCATATTCTAAATATGACTGAAC
>NZ_JBHTNH010000019.1:0-137709 GCF_042679865.1 Lentibacillus salinarum
AAAAACATGAAAAAAATTTTAAAACAAACCAAAAAAGGAAAATAGTACGCTGTTTTTGAGCAATTTAAAACCGCCAATAACGTTGATTTTGCAGCGCTTATGGCGGTTTTTAGTGTCAAAGATGAGAACATAGCTGACGGAAAAATAAAACAGCTTGTAGTCTATTTAAGGATTTCAGAGCATTCTGATGGTTTAAAGAATAAAGAGGTAATGATGTTTACACATTGTCTTATATTACCGATATAAAAATTACATCGTGTATAGTGCATTTAGCATTTAAGAATAATAAAATCTTAGGAACAAAATACTTTAATATTGTTTTGCTTGTGACATCTAAAAATTGTGTCGAATCGATTGGAGGTGTTTTACGAGGGTTGTGGTTTCCATAATTCTGAGTCTCCATGATATTACCCTTTATTCCAAAATAGATGGAGACAACCTAAAAATGGAAGAATACCGCAACTAATGAAGGAATGTTATTTCGAAACTTAGTGTTGCATCTGTTTTCTTAGAGAAAAAGCCATAGGTCTATGGTCGTCCTGAAACACTAGGTTGAGTCTCCCTCTATGAAAAGATTTATTTACAAAAAATGAAACCGCTATCAATAAAGTTATTAATAGTAAATAGAGGAGGTTTGGAGTGGAAACCAAGGGTGACAAATGAAATGGAAAGAGCAGTTCAAGTAAGACTTGAGACTAAATCAAGAGATAACCAATTATTTGAATATTTTGTACATCAATTTGAATTTTCACCTAAGACAGCTGAGGCAATCATCGAAACAGTCAAAGAAGCCTATGAATTACATCGTTTTGATCCGGACATCGATGTCGAGCCAGGAAAAGTCAAAAAGCAAGCCATATCAATTAATGCTAAGCACGGCCGCGATTAAGGAAACTGCCAATGGTTACAGTTACACTTACTGCTGACCAATCCACAGAAGACAATGAGGTGCGTCCCCAATTCGGTATGTAAGGTTTAAGACAGATCCGGATCTGTCGGCTGACAGATGAAACCATTGACCAAGGTGGTGTGCTGACACAAGAAGACTTAGCCGATCTACTTGAAGTGGACATACGAACCATCAGACGTGATATTAAGTAACTTACACAGAAGAAAATTCGTTTTCAAACAAGAGGTGCCTATCACGATATCGGTCCAACACTTTCCCACAAAGTTTGGATTGTGAGCCTGTATCTATAGAACAAAACGTATTCAGAAATTGCCAGACAAATCAAACATTTCACCACCTTGATTAAACGCTATATCAAAGACTTTGGCCGCGTGGTGATGTGTGAATTATCCTTAGCCGAAACAGCTCATATTGCCGGTGTTTCTAAAAGTTTAACGGGTGAATGCCTTGAGCTTTTTTATGATTATAATAACCTAAATATGCCGACCGAATTGAAAATGTTGATTGAAATGTTGGGAACAGAATACAAACTCATTGGTAGCCACAAAGCCATTGAATTGATTGCCGATGATGACATTTGCCAATTACGGGTTTTACCCTAAAAGTCACGAAACGAGCTTTGGCAATCTAACTTGGGTGACAACGTCCAGTGAAAATGAAAATCCTAAATCAGGTCAACAAGTTGAGGGTTATAAAGCCCTGCGAATCGATCTTCTGCTTATCAACGTAGAAGACTTAAAACCGGTCAAGGACAAATGTGCCAAACGAGATCAAGTGAAAATTATTCGATTAATTAACGCGGCCTTTGAACAAGGAAGGTGGCCTTTTAACCCTTGAGGAAATAGGACTTATGATTAATCATTCTCCGATGACTGTTTCAAAGCGAATTCAAGAATATCAGGAAGAGCACCAGGTTATTTTACCCATCAAGGGAAATCAGCTTGATATTGGCCCTGGCGTGACACATAAAAAGATTATTATCGAATTATATGAGCAGCTAATGGCACCGCCGGATATAGCCAAAAGAAACCGGAGTGGCCAAAAGTCATCGAGCAATACATGGAGATACTAAAACGCCATCATCCTCATTGTTTAAGGACAGATGTCCTAAGCAAACCAGTGAATCATCATAAAAAAGACAAGGACAATTGCCCTTACCCAATCCGAACAATTGTATAAAATGGAAAAACTTAACCACTGGAAGGAGGGATTTGGCCAAACATCAAGAAATCCTAAGTCATTCTGAGAACGAAAGAGCTATTAAGAGGACAAATGTCCTGAATGTAAAAGGGAAAAAATGAACCGACCACTTCAAATCGCTCTCTCTAACATTTTTTCCTGAAGTTAAAAGATCGTGTGAAAAATCTTAAAATAGTTTTGTAGCACATTAATTAACTATTATACAGTGTAATACCGGAATTTACACATGGTTTGCTAGTCTTAAAATAAATAATTAATTGGAGGAATACGAAGTGAATACACCAATAACAAAAAAAGAAGAAAGTATTAAAAAAAGTCCAGAGAGGTTAGAAGGGCAAATAGGAACTGCCAAATTAGTTTTTATGGTTGTTGCAGCTGCCGCGCCATTGACGGTTATAGGAGGTAACGTATCAATCGCTATTTTAAATGGTAACGGCCCTGGTGCCCCTATTGGATTTTTAATTGCAATGCTCGTGATGTTATTTTTTTCCATAGGATTCGCAACCATGACCCCTTATGTGAAAGAACCCGGGGCGTTTTATGCCTACATTCGCAAGAGTCTTGGGAAGCGTTTAGGGCTTTCATCGGCATACATCGCATTAGTTACTTACACCTCTATTCAGGTGGGTATGTATGCCTTTGGAGGAGGCTCTATTACTAATTACTTTGAAACGAATTTCGGGATATCGCTTCCTTGGTGGATCTTTTCATTTATTTTAGTAGCTATCGTTGGCTTTTTTGGATATCGAAAAGTTGAACTGAGTGCAAAAGTACTTAGTATTGTACTTATCCTAGAGATGTCTGTTGTAATCATCTTGGATCTAATTATTTTTGCAAGTGGTGGAAAAGAGGGGATAACTTCAGACCCAATTTCTGCTTCAAATTTGTTTACAGGTACGATATCGGTTGCTATCTTATTTGCTTTAACCGGTTTTCTTGGTTTCGAGTCAACGGCTATTTATCGTGATGAAACGCGTAATCCGGACCGTGTAATACCTCGTGCAACGTATATTGCTGTATTTTTAATCGGCCTTTTTTACGCGATTACCACTTGGGCTTTTGTGGTTGGATGGGGGCCTTCCCTTGTTGTGGATAAAGTTGCTGAAAATCCAGACGGGTTTTTAATTGCGACTGCGGCAGAGTACGCTGGCATTATATTTGCTGATATAGTTAATTTATTGTTACTTATAAGCATATTTGCTTGTGTTTTATCATTTCATAATATAATAACCAGATATCAACATGCTCTTGCCCTTGAAGGTGACTTCCCTAAGAAATTTAGTTTTGTTCATGAAAGACATAGGTCTCCATCGTTTTCATCATTAGTTCAAACTGTTACAGCGGTTATCATACTTGTGCCCTTTTCATTGACCAACATAGATCCACTAGTTAATATTTTTGGATCAATGGCTGGTGTAGCAACAATTGGTAATATGATATTGTTATTTCTCACCTCTTTATCAGTATTAATTTTTTTCAGAAGTAATCAAGATATTATAAGTAGCAGGTTTAAAACAAATATTGCGCCAATTACTGCAATGACATTAATATTTATATGCATGGGTCTGGCACTGGCCAACTTTCAGTTGATCACTGGTTTGTCGGTCACTATTAGTTATATCCTTGCTTGTATCCCAGCACTTGTTTTTGTTACCGGCTTTGTAATGGCAACGTACACACCTAATCGCAAAATTGGTGAATGAGTTTAAAAGTTCATTTATGTCAATAGACATAAAAAACCAAAAAAGCTTTTTCATAACGCTCCATTGTAAAATCAAATACAACAGCTAAATAAATAGAAAGTCATCGTGAAACCGAGTATGGTTAAGGGTGACTGAACCACCAAATTATACGGAGGTTATTCACGGTGACTCCAACCCATTCTAGCACGAAGGTTCACACGTTTATACGTCTAACTAAAATTAAGAGCAAACAAATTTACATTTTTTAAATGAAAGTCTGTCACTAGGGGAAATAGGAAGAATAATAGAACGCAACCTCAGTACGGCTTCACGTGATATAAAACGTGGCACTGTCCATCAAATCGGATTCAAAGATGTTGGAGCATAGAAATTGATTCTTTCAATTACAAGAAATTCAGAAAGGTGATACCTGGTGGGATTATATAAAGATGTATATAAAAAAGATGTAGAGACTTATATTAATAAAACGCCTGAATCAAAAAATAAATATGAAATAGCAAATAATTATATGCCTGGTGGGGAAACGAGGTCCGTTTGTTTCCATAAGCCTTATCCGTTAACAATTGAGGAAGCACGTGGTGCTTATCTATATGATATTGATGGAAACCGTTATATAGATTTTCTCAATAACTATACATCAATGGTACACGGACATGCACATGAACATATAGCAGAAAAAGCACAGTTTGCTTTAAAGAAAGGAACCGCTTATGCAGCAACAATTCCTGAGAAAATTCAATTCTCTGAATTATTATGTAATAGAGTTCCTAGTATTAAAAAAATACGTTTCTGTAATTCTGGAACAGAAGCAACCATGTTCGCAATTCGTGCAGCATGTACATTTACTAAGAAAACCTCAATTATAAAGATGGACGGTGCCTATCATGGAACGCATGACTTAGCTGCTTGGGATTCAAGATACAATACCGCTGTGTTCCCAAAAAATATATCACAGAATATTTATGTTGCTCCGTTTAATGATTCAGAAACAATTGAACAAATTTTATCGCTACATGCGGATGATATAGCTGCAATATTGGTAGAACCTGTAATGGGGGTGGCTGGCGTTATTCCTCCAAATGAAGGATATCTAGACAAATTACGTAAATTAGCTGATAAATATCAGGTTCTTCTTATCTTTGATGAAGTTCAGACGCTGCGCTTGGACATTGGAGGTGCTCAAGAAATGTACGGGGTAACGCCTGATCTAACCTGCATGGCTAAAATCATCGGTGGAGGATTTCCTGTCGGAGCATTTGGAGGAAAAAAGGAAATCATGAATATGTTTGACCCTTCTAAAGATGGTTTTCTTGCTCACGGTGGAACATTCAATGGCAACAAAGTAACCTTGAGTGCTGGAATTGCAACAATGCAATTACTAGATATAGATAAAATAGAAAAAATGAATAGTCTTTCTATTGAATTAGAGAATAAGATTAAAAAGACAGTCAAACAATCGAATATTCCCGTCACGCTTACTAGAGTAGGGTCTATGATGAATATACACTTTACTGAAAATAAGCCTGAAAATTATGCAGAAACTTTGCATTCAAATAAAGAACTAATAGACATTTTACATATTAAATTACTGAATCGAGGAATATTTATCGCCCCCAGAGGGCTAATAAATCTCTCAACTGTAATGACACAACAAAATATCCAAGAAGCCGGCGACGTATTCAAGGATGCATTACAAGAAATGATGCCATTATTAGATCGTTAGTTCTTCAATGAAAATAATTACTCTGTTACTGTTCTTTATATACCTAATTATGATTAGCTTTTATGTTTCCTCGCTAAATCGTGTGGGGTAAAAGTGATAGATTCGAAGGTTTAACATGGGGTGATGGGCACCTGTCTGCGGATTAAGCTTACGGAACACCGGATTGTTTGATGTTCCTGTTTGACTCGGTTATCATTCCACTCGAAAAAACCTATTTCCTGTTACAGTGAAAGTACCATAAAAATTCACAGAAAAGGGTTCTTCTAATGGAGGTGCACCCCCTCGGATACAGGTGAATTGTTATTCGGAGAGTTTGATGAAGCGATTGATTTTCCCGTACTTTGGCTAATCACCTGCAGTTAGAAATAGAAAAAACATACTATATTTTGCTAATGAAGATTTAATTTGGCAAAAGGTCTATTAAGTCATTGCCGGTTACACAGAAGATGATGCGGCTGATCAACTAGTCAACTATGCTGAGGAAATACAAGCATTAAAGCTTGAGTGACGTATCGTATATTAACATATTCACATTGTTAAAAACCTCCGGAAGAAGTTTATCCAAAGTATGACATTTTTGGGGTGCTTCTCTGTTTGTCATAACGGATTGCTTGATTGACTCAAGTTTTTCATTGAAACCCAAAAAGTCTTTAAATATGATTCCGTTTTTAAGCACTAATGCGATGATATAAATAATTCAGGGTAAATAATTCTTACTGCGAAGGCTGAGAAAAATTTCAATAAGGGAAGTGAGTTATTTTGAGAGAAATAATTAAACAAACTCTTACGGAAAAAGGAATTATTTTAACTGATCAAGATTGCGACTTATTAATCGAAAGATGGAAGTTAATACAACAACTAAAAAATGGTCTTAAAACTGAAGAAACTGACATTGGATTGGTATTTAATGCAGGAAGTGATGTATATGAATAATGAACTCATAACGAAATCTATCACTGAGTTAAGTCAGCTAATTCGTGATAAAGAAGTTTTCCCTTTATCCTAAGGTTTAATTTTAAATCTAAAATACGTAAAACAAGTATTTATTTTATTGTTTTGATTCTAATGAGAAAGGAAGGAATTTTACGATGACAAAATCATTGAGAGCACGTGATCTAGGATTACCATTTCAAGGTGATCATGGGATTAATAATGCCATTACAGATATTCCAGGGGTTGAAGTTGGATATACAACCTTAATTGAGGGAGAAGGTCCTATTCGCACTGGTGTAACGGCAATTTTACCTAGAGGTAAACAAGAAAAAATGAGTCCTATATGGGCTGGTCAATACAGTCTGAATGGAAATGGCGAAATGACAGGCACTCATTGGATCCATGATAGCGGTTATTTTTTAAGTCCTATTTGTATTACAAACACCCATTCTGTAGGGATAGCACATCATGCCTCTGTAAAATGGATGATACAGCAGTACGCTGAACAATTTAAAGATGAGCATCTTTGGGCAATGCCAGTTGTAGCGGAAACATATGATGGTAGGTTAAATGATATAAACGGCCAGCATATTAAAGAGGAACATGTCTTATCTGCCATACAATCATCGAAACCAGGACCCATTTCGGAAGGAAATGTTGGCGGAGGAACCGGGATGATTTGTTATGAGTTTAAAGGAGGAACAGGAACGTCTTCACGTGTATTAAAAATTGGCGGAGAAAAATTTCATGTTGGATCACTAGTACAGGCAAATCACGGGATTCGCCAATGGCTAACAGTGTGTGGAGTACCTGTTGGCAAGCATCTGAATGAAAATTGTAAAAACCAAACAGAACAGGGATCTATCGTTGTTATTGTTGGAACTGATATTCCAATGCTTCCTCATCAACTTAAAAGAGTAGCAAAACGTGCGGCAATTGGAATCGGACGAAACGGAACCCCTGGTGGAAATGATTCAGGTGATATTTTCTTAGCATTTTCAGTTGCCAACAAGATGGAAATTCCACAGCAATCGTCTGAAAAGTTGAAGATGAGTTTTATAAACGACGAAGAGTTTGATCCAATTTATGAAGCAGTGTGTCAGGCTATTGAGGAATCTGTAATAAACGCGCTAGTTTCAGCGGAAACAATGACAACAGTAAAGCCATATGGTGGTAAAGTTCATGCTATTGACCATGACAAATTAATTAATATTATGAAAGAGTACAACCGTATGTGAAAGACTTTTCCTGCCTTCGGATGAAAAAGTCAGCTGTGCAGTAGATGCTATCAATGGAGATAGCTCGTTGGTGGATTCTAATCCAAAATGGGAAGTGGCTGAAATATCGCATGAGCAGCGAATGCAAGAGTACCAGCCGCTTGAGGATTGTCTAACTATTTCTGAAAGTTTTATTTACCGGTCCCTTTCATTAAAAATGCGAATGCTTTCTGTATCACATGTGAAGGTCGAGGAACAACAACTATTTTATAGACCTTACTGGGTTGTTTACAATAATCAAAAGAACGGACAGGATTTTATTGTGGATGGGGTGACAGGTCAGTACCATCCCCTCTGAATGAATGGCAATAGCTGTAGTAAAGTCAGAATTAAAGCTGGGAATAACCAAACGCCTAAAATTCTGTCGCTTGGAGTTTGGTTATTCAAAGTAGTTCATAACAGGGTTTCCGGGCTTGTGTCTTCTATTAAATGATATGCCTTGATCGCTGTTTCAATCGCCAGCCGGTTAGTCGGTTCCAGGTAATCGTTTCCCAGAAGCTCTTCTATTTTGTCAAGGCGGTGATAAAGCGTCTGACGTACAATGAATAAACGCTCTGCTGTTTCTTTTTTTGATTCGTTGAATTTTAAATACATTTCAAGTGTCGTCAGCAGTTCTGTGTTCATTTTCTTATCATGTTTGAGTAATGGACCAATATAATCGTCAATATACGATTCGATTAATTGATTGTCCTTAAGCTGGAAAAGCAGCCGGTATATCCCGATGTTTTCATAAAGGGCATTGTCTGAATTGTGATATTTGTTCAGATGAAGCACTTCATTGGCTTCCTTATACGCTCGCATGAACCTGGAGGTGTTCTGATGGCTGCCGCTGAAGCCTATGTTTTGAGGTTGAATGTTCAGTGTCTGCGGACATTCCGAGATTAATTCAGTGAATTGATTTGCAGCAAATTTGTCATGCTTGTCGGTATCAAAAAAACAAATGACGGCTATTTCCGTTTTCTTCACGGAAACGGCTGGATAGAAACCGTAGCGCTCAAATAATGATCGGATGCTCATCGACCGCTGCACTTTTAATTCTTCCCACTCATCATGATTGCTGGCTGAATGCGTGGCATCGGTATGACAAATAAACACTCTGAAGGATAAATGTTTCTTCGATGATGGCATTATCATTTTGAGCTCATCAGGGTTATATGGTTTTCCAAGCAACAGATTTTGTACCAAATCATCTTCTACATTTAATTTACGTTCTTCAATTGTCCTGTTTCTTAATAAAATTTGTGCAATTGATATGGCTGCCCTGTCCAGCACAGTAAATAAAAATTCGTGTGGCGATTCTTCGGTTACATGAAGACATAGATAGCCCCAAATCTGACCGACAACATTGACAGGGGTCAGCGCAAACGTTTTGTTGTCAATGGTAACTGTTTGTTCGAGAAAATTTTCGGGACGATGATTTTGCACGTATGAAGCGAGTGATTCTTTAAAAGCTTTCCCTTCAGGAGGATAATAATACGCTTTGGCTTCATCAGTCATAAACAATGCGTACGATTGAAATTGATCATATAATTTTTGCAGGATTTTTAGTATGCCGTTTGGTGAGAGGGAGAGTTCTGTAAACGCTTGGGTCAACTCACTAATCTCATGCAGCATTTGATGGTGCTGGTCAATGATATGTGTATGCAAGTGTTGTGTGATATCAACAAATTTGACGACTTCCTCAAATGCTATGACTGGAAAGTTATGCTCATCTGCAAACCGCTTAATTTTAGCTGGAAGCGTGGCAAAATGAGGCCCTATTTCAATACAGATGCCGGCAACATTTTTGTTAATTAACCTTTCATAGGTATTTAGCGAGGACTCGAGGTCGAGCTTTGTTCCTGTTGTGAGTACCAATTCGCCTCCGTTGAGCAAGGCATCAAAATCGTCCGTTTCAATAATATGGGTCCATTTAATGTTTTTGTTTAATCCTTTTTTGCCTCCTAAAACACGCGCACTTTTAAATAGATCACTGTTCAGTGCGTCATTGATTGTTAAGTTAAAGCCGATCATTATTCCACCCCTCCAAACTGTTAAAACAAAACAGGATTACTTTAACATATTGTAAAATGAAAATTTCAAAAATAATAGTTATAGTATAATTATAAAATAAATGAAACCGCTGTCAATTAATTCGATGTTGGTTTGGAGTGATTGGGAGCACTCGGGGTATGGAAATAGGCGCTTGGACAGTTTGTAAAATGCTGAGCTGCTGACAGCCGTCAATATTTTATTCAGGAAAGGAGTTTTAAAATGAAAACTTCAAATGAAACACCTCAGGCACTTGTGGAAAAAGATCAGAAAAATATATGGCATCACATGTCCAAAGATGATGCCAACAGGGAGCCGATGATTGCAACAGAAGCAAAGGGTTCATGGATTACAGACCATAATGGGAACAGTTACCTTGATGGTATGTCAGGTTTGTGGTGTGTAAATGTCGGGTACGGCCGTGAAGAATTGGCACAAGCAGCCTATGATCAATTGAAAGAGATGTCTTATACATCAATGTCACAAAGTCATTTGCCGGCGATAAAACTCGCTGAAAAATTGAATGACATGCTGAACGATGAGTATATGATCTTTTATTCCAATAGTGGTTCTGATGCCAATGAAGTGGCTTTTAAAGTAGCAAGGCAATATCACCAGCAAAATGGCGAGTCATTGCGATATAAATTCATCTCCCGTTATCGGGCCTACCACGGAGGATCACTGGGGGCTTTAGCAGCCACAGGGCAATCGATTCGCAAGTACAAATACGAACCGCTCACTTCCGGCTTTTTACATGTTGCACCACCTGATAATTATCGCAGACCTGAGGGCCAATCGATTGAAGAATATAATTTACAAAGAGCCGAAGAGATTGAGGAAAAAATTATATGGGAACAGAAAGAGACCATTGCTGCAGTGATTATGGAACCAGTGATTACTGGTGGAGGCGTCTTGATACCGCATCCTGTTTATGTAGAAAAAGTCGAGGAAATTTGCAAACGTCATGGTGTATTGTTAATTATTGATGAAGTCATTTGCGGATTTGGCAGGACAGGAAGAACGTTTGGCCATATGCACTCTGATATAAAACCTGACATTATTACGATGGCAAAAGGTCTTACAAGTGCTTATTTGCCTTTATCCGTTACAGCTGTCCGTAAAGATATATATGAGACGTTTAATAATACTGAAGAAAATAGTCACTTTCGCCATGTGAATACATTTGGTGGTAATCCAGCGGCATGTGCTGTTGCATTAAAAAATATTGACATAATGGAACGCGAGAATTTAACCAATAGGGCTGCGGTTTTAGGCGAAAAACTGAGAGATGGACTAAAGGAACTGGAAAACCACCCATATGTTGGGGATGTCCGGAATCAAGGCTTTGTAATGGGAATAGAAATGGTAGAGGATAAAACTACGAAAGAACCAGCAACCGACCAGCGTGTTGGGAAAATTATAGCAGATTGTAAAAATAATGGCCTGATTATTGGCAAGAATGGGGATACCGTGGCCGGATATAATAATATACTGACACTTTGTCCGCCGCTATCAAGTACTGATGATGATTTAGATTTTATTGTGTCCGTTATTAAAAAGGTATTTAAGGAAAATGAATCTTAAACTGTATTTTCATTGTAACATTAATGGATGATGGGGGTTTGGATATGAGAATTGGAATACCACGAGAAATAAAAAATAATGAGAATAGAGTAGCGGTTTCACCATCAGGAGTCGATGCTTTAGTCAAAGCAGGGCATGAAGTCGTTATTGAAAGTCAGGCAGGGGTTGGCTCAGGATTTTCAGATGAAGAATATAAACAAATGGGTGCAACCCTTGTACAAAGTCCTGAAGAATCTTGGTCTCAGGAAATGGTCATGAAAGTTAAAGAACCGCTCCCACAGGAATATCCTTATTTTTATGAAGGCCTTATTTTATTAACGTACCTACATTTAGCCGCTGAACATGATCTGGCTAAAGCTTTAACAGATTCAAAGGTTATTAGTATTGCCTATGAAACAATTCAAGAAAAAGATGGATCGCTACCACTACTGGCACCAATGAGTCAAGTGGCAGGTCGAATAGCACCCCAAATTGGTGCGCAACTGTTAGAAAAACCTAAGGGCGGTAAAGGTGTTCTATTAAGCGGTATTCCGGGGGTCAAGCCTGGTAAAATAACCATTATAGGTGGCGGCGTTGTAGGTGAAAATGCTGCAAAAATTGCAATTGGATTAGGGGCTAATGTGACCATCATCGATCTTGATCCTAATAGACTGCGGGAATTGGAGAGTTTGTTTGGTGATAAAATAAACACACTCATGTCAAATCCGCTAAACATAGCGGAATCCGTTTCACAATCTGATCTTGTTATTGGTGCCGTGTTAATTCCCGGTACAAAAGCACCAAAACTGGTACAGGAAGAAACCGTTAAAGCAATGAAGGATAAATCAGTTGTTGTTGATGTTGCCATTGATCAAGGGGGTATATTTGAAACGAGTGATAAAGTAACCACCCATGATAATTCTACTTTTACGAAACATGGTGTTGTTCATTATGCTGTGGCGAATATGCCTGGGGCGGTCCCAAGAACAGCGTCTTTAGGGCTAACAAACGTTACATTACCATATGCTCTGGAAATTGCTAATAAGGGTTATGTTACTTCAAGTTTAGAGAAAGAGTCGATTTTAAAAGGAATTAACACGATGCAAGGTTTTATAACGTATGAGGCTGTTGCAGAAGCACATGGAATGGAATATAAGGACCCAAGTTTTTTGCTGGAAGATATGGAATTGACAACTCATTAAATGTAATTTAGGAGGTTTCAAAATGGCACAATCTCAAACAAAATCGAAATTACTTAAAAACTATGTAGGTGGTAAATGGATCGAAGCGAAGAGTGATAAAACGGAATCGGTCATTAATCCGGCGACAGGTGAGGTTATTGCAGAAGTCCCTATTTCATCACAAAAAGACGTTGATTATGCGGTCAGAGTGGCTCATGAGGCATTTCAGGATTGGAAGGAGCTAGCAGTTCCGAAACGTGCGCGAATTTTATTCAAATACCAGCAACTATTGGTTGATTATTGGGATGAGCTGGCTGAACTGATTACAATTGAAAACGGTAAGAATTTGAAGGAAGCCAAGGGGGAGGTACAGCGTGGAATTGAAAATGTGGAATTTGCTGCTGGTGCACCGAATCTAATGATGGGTGATCAACTGTCTTCGATTGCATCGGGACTTGAGTCCGGCGTGTATCGCTATCCGATTGGTGTCGTCGGTGGGATTACCCCATTTAATTTTCCGATGATGGTGCCTTGCTGGATGTTCCCAATGGCGATCGCGACGGGTAATTCATTTGTCATGAAACCATCTGAGCGTACGCCGCTTTTGGCCAATCGTTTGGCTGAACTGTTGGAGGAAGCGGGTCTTCCTGAGGGGGTCTTCAATATTGTGCATGGTGCTCACGATGTCGTAAATGGGTTGTTGGACCATAAGAACGTTGCGGCGATTTCATTTGTCGGCTCGCAGCCTGTAGCTGAGCATGTCTATAAACGAGGGACAGACAATCTGAAGCGTGTTCAGGCGTTATCAGGTGCCAAAAACCATTCAATCGTATTGAACGATGCCAATATGGATAATGCTTCGACTCAAATTCTGAATGCTGCATTCGGTTCAGCTGGCGAACGCTGTATGGCTGCATCCGTAGTGGCTGTGGAAGAATCAGTTGCTGATGAATTTATTGATCAGCTTGTGAAAAAAACGGACGATATTAAAATCGGAAACGGTTTGGATGATGGTGTATTCCTGGGACCTGTCATTCGTGAACAGCATAAAGAACGGACCCTTGGCTATATTGAAAAAGGTGAGAATGAAGGAGCTAAATTGATTCGTGATGGCCGTGAAGACGGAAAAGCTCAGAAAAAAGGCTACTTTGTAGGGCCGACAATTTTTGACAACGTGACAACCAACATGACAATCTGGCAGGATGAGATTTTCGCCCCAGTTTTGTCCATCGTTCGTGTTAAGGATTTGGATGAAGCGATCGATGTGACGAATGAATCACCGTTTGCCAATGGATCTTGCTTATTCACACGCGATGGCGGGAGTGTACGCCAATTTCGTGAAACCATCGATGCGGGGATGCTCNTACGACGCGGTGGGTTTAATAAAATCAGGTTTAACTTTCAAAAGGTACAGTGTTTGTATTCGGGCACTGTACCTTTTTGTTGACAACTCTACTTAAATACAAAAGCAATTTAATAACGATACCTTGAATTAAAACCATTCTTGACATATAATGAATATAGAAAGCATAATACTAAAAAGAACCCCGACAATGGCGTGTCGGAGTTCTTCTAAGCTACGCCGCAAGAAGTTGCGGTGGATTGGTTAGAAATCCCCAACCGCGTCCATTTTCACAGGTGGGGATTACTTTTTTTGTCCCGCATGTAACTGGCAGTAAGTCCCCCCATATCAAGACGATTAGGTAAAAGCAAAGAGGATAAGTGGGGGTCCAACTGCCAGTAAATTTCCGATTCTGTTCAACTAACAATCAGTGGGGAAGATCGCCCCACTGATTGAAGTTTCACTTTATGATCAAAACAATTAATGTCACGACAGCCATGAGTAGAGACCCAAAGCTGATTATGAACATGATGCCTTGATACAGCCGGGTCCTGATTTTTCATGCGGCTATTAGGAAGTGCCATCCCATCCAATGAATGCCGTCATCTCAGTCATATCATCGTTATAATTCCTTGTCCTTCGCCTAATCCTTTTCCCAATATTAAAAGAGCTGTCATCCGTAATGGCGGCTCATATAACATCGTCAATTCCCATTTTCCGGATTTGCCAGCATTTTTTCAAGATGTTTGACCGTAGGGGTTAGATTGGCAAGAAAGTAGGTTTCCCGTAATCTGCGTACAGGGCGGCTGACATTTAAATAACCAGCCCCACCGTTATGGATCATGCTTGCGTTAGCTGCTTTTAAAGTCAGATAGGTGATGTCGAGACGAAATTGGATCAATGGTTGCCATCTCAGGTTTTCGAAATTTGACTCGAGGTAACTATAAATGTCTTCCCGCTGGCATCTGAGTTCACTCTCTAATTCCTCTGCTTGCACAGGTAGATACTGGTTGCACCCGGCTTGCCTGTTGCCGGCCTTTTCTATTGATTGGACGGATGCCGAGGTAACACCTAGCCCCATAGGTATCTGATACAGCAGAAATATCGGGCGAATTTTTTCAACAAAAGTATCTGCATCCTCAGAAATAACCCACTCATCGGGGATGAAGCAGTTATGGAAACGGCATCCGTATGTGGCACTGCCGTTAATGCCCATGTAACCCTTATTTTCCTTCAATAAAAGCCCGTCGGTATTGCATGGGATGAATAGCATAATCCGTTGGTCGTCGTTCACCTCAGCCACTGCCCCGAACCAGTGTTCATCAGCAATATTCGAGACAGAAGGGAGGGCACCGGAAACAATATATCCTCCGTCTTTTCGCTCTGCTTTCAAGTGAAGTCTTTCTATGTCGGCATAAAACTTCATTGGATTGGAAAGGCCGGTACCGGCGAGAAGTGTACCATCTTCCAATTTTGGCAGCAATTTGGTGGTTAAATAATCGTTACGGCTGTTCCGCACGTACGTCAACGCGGCCAGATGGCACCATAATACAAACCCGGTGGTCATGCACACCTTTGATACTTCCTCAACCAATTGGAATTCGCGGAGAGAAACATCCTTCTTCATCAGCGACTTGGATGTGTAGTATCCTTTTTCTCCCAGTGAACACAGAAAGTCTTTTGGATAATAATGCTCTTCATCGATCTTTCTGACAAGGGGTTTCAGCTCCCTTTGCAGGTAGAGAGGCAGCTCATTTGCTTCTGTTGCTGTATTTTCCTTTAGCATGTCGGTATCTCTCTCCTTTCCAATTGGGACTCTTTTTTTTACTCACCACTGGAAATTTCCGTGACGGAATCGATGGGTGTTTTAACTGCTTTGCGGGCCTTTCTGACTGCATCTTCATCCGGTGCATCATAAAAACAAAGGCATTTGGACATATCTTCACATACATAGGTACGCTCAAATGATACTTCTGGAACCTCTGCATAATGGACTGAGTTTTTCTTTTTGCGCTCCAAGTATTCATCCATTGTTAAATCTTCCGGCAGATTCCACTGAACGAGATAATTCACTTTATCAGACTGTTTTTTCACTTCCTCTAAATCCTTGCCGACAATGCGGACGGCTTTTACCAAATCTGCGGGAACCCCATTGTCCTTTAATGTATCAGTAAGCGCTGTTTCAACCTGATCACTTTCAAAAATCAAAAAAGAGCGGGAGAGGTCTTTGGCAGCCTGTACTTCAATCAGGGTGATATTATCTTTTTCTACAGTTTCTTTAAGAGAAGCTATTTTTTCCTCCAACGCATTTTTGTCTTTAATCTCACCATTAAAAGTCGTTTCCACTAAATACAATCCCATGATATGGCCTCCTTCGTTTATTACTTATAAAACCTATAAATTTTATATGTTTTATCTGTCTTGTTAGTTATCATATGATACTAAGTTCAAAAAATCAACCTTTATTTGGCAAATATGTTATAATTTTTTTAAAGTTACGGAGGAGAATGATTAATTATGAAAGAGAATTATAATTTGCCATGCAACATTGCACAGACATTGAATATTGTTGGAGACAAATGGACATTGCTGATTCTCCATGAAATCCTGATGGGTGCCTCGACCTTTAATGAAATCAAAAAAGGGCTGGACGGGATTTCCTCAAATTTATTATCGGACCGGTTGAAATATCTGACAGAAAGCGGATTAGTCACAAATAGTCTGTACTCTGCTCACCCGCCAAGATATCAGTATTCCCTGACGGAGAGCGGCCAGGATTTGGAGCCCGTTTTTCATTCCCTACTGCTTTGGGGCCGGAAGCATCTGGAGAAATGCTACAAGAAGCTTGTCCACGATACATGCCGGCATGAAGTGGAAATCACATATTATTGTTCCCACTGCGAAGAAAATGTAACGGAGGATGAACTGGTTGTCTTGCCTGTCGCTGGTGAGGAAGAAGTTTCATAGTGGAGAGTGGGGGAGTGAGGGATTTCCGGTAGTTGCCTGACGTGCGGACGAATCCGCTGATCCTGCTTCGTCCACTCTTAACCTGATACGGCAACATCCGGAACATAGTTACCCCCACATGACTAATTTGGCTAAAATTTTTAACCTGCTCCTCCCCATTGTTTTCCAACCCATTTTTCAAACAGACTGACCAGTTTATCGAGAAGAAGGCCAAGGATACCGATAAAGACAATGCCCGCAAGAACCAGGTCAAGATCAAGGGCATTTCTGGAATCGATAATCAGGTAACCAAGCCCGGATTGAGCACCGACCATTTCACCTGAGACCAGAAAAATCCATGCTGTTCCGATAGCAACATGCAGCCCGTTGGCAATGTTGGGGAATGCGGCAGGAAGAATGATTTTATACATTAATTGAGGCTGTTTAATCTCTAAATTCTGTGACACTTTCAGATAAGTGTTATCGACTTTTTTTACGGCAGATACCGTTGTTAGAAGAACTGGGAAGAAAGCGGCAATGAAAATAATGACAATGGCTGGCATGTTACCGATTCCGAACCACAGGACGATGAAGGGGGTCCAAGCAATCGGTGCAACCGGCCGCAATACCTGGACAATCGGATCGATGATTTGCCATATACTTTTTGCACGGCCAAGAATGAGTCCCAAAACGATGGCAGCAAGGACAGCGGCAAGGTACCCAATAGTGAATCGCATCAGGCTTATTTGCAAATGTTCAAATAGAACGCCCGATTCCACCAGCTTAAAAATCCCCTTCCCAACACTGAGAGGAGAAGGCAGAAGGGCTTCTGGGTAATCACCGATCATTATCACCAGCTGCCATACTGTGATGACAAGCAAAAAGGCTATTGTAATATTTATAAATTTAGGGAGTATCTGATTGTTTCTCATAGGAATCTATCGCCTCGTCAATCAATGAATTGCTTACAAATTCTTCGTATGAGGGCGGGTCATCCGACAGCCCCATGTCGATCAAACTTTCGCGCAAAATCGCATAGTCTTCTTTTCTTATCCGCAGGTCATCATAGGAAATCCACTCCAAGGATAATTCTAATGTTTCCTCGTTAACATCTAAATATTTCTTATGTACAAAATGGGTGTGGTCATGAACTTTTCCAGCTTTTTTACCGGTCGCAATATAGCCATTCACAAATTGCTGTGAAAGTTCTGGGTGATTCTGAACAAGCTCATTGCGCAGGACAAGAGCACAGCACAGGGAACCCGGCCATAAATCCTCGGACTGATACAGAACTTTTCCCTGATCCAACGTTACACCAAGCGCCCCAAATGGTTCAGCAACGACATAGCTGGAAATCTGTCCGGTTGCTAATGCGGAAGGCATCTCTGGTGGTGGCATTTCCACCATATGAACGTCATCATAGCTCATGCCACCCTGTTCGAGCATTCTCGCCATCAGGATATTGTGGGAGGAAAGGGTGTGCGGGATCGCAACGCTCGTTCCAGCTAAATCTTCCACTTGATCCACTTCGGGAGAAACGATTGCGGCATTACCGTCTTTATGGCCTAAAGCCACTGCTTTCAGGTCAATTCCCTTTTCTCTTGATTTCATGGCAAGTTCAATCAGGACAGAAGCACCGTCAATCCGTCCGGTATTCAATGCATCCATCAAGTCAATCCATGTTCCGAATTTGACCAGCTCCAATTCCACATTCCCAAGGTATTCCTTGGTCATCTCTTTCTCAAAATAAACCGGAGCGGCATGGGTGATAGGGAGGTAACCGATTTTTAAGGTTGTCTTTTGTTTTGCATGACTGTCGGTTCCACAGGCTGATAAAAAAATCAATGAAACGATTAATAGAAAGACTGTGGGCTTTTTGTGTCGTTTCATCATTTCCCTCCATTACTTATACTTAGGGCGTTTATCCCGCATGTAACTGGTAGTAAGCCCCCATTCAAGACGAGGTGGTGAAATCAAAGAGGATAAGTGGGGATTCAACTGCCAGACCGATAATAACGCGACGTCCTGTCGCATTATCGGCACTAGCACGTCCTGTGCGTCGTAAATGTCCGATTCGGCTCGGGCCTGCACGATGCAGGTCACAAAGGCGTTGCAACAGGACAAGGAAAGTCACGACAGCAATACATCGCACGAAGAAAAAGTGCTTCCCTTTTTCGAGGACGCCCGCGTACTTAGCCTTTGTTCATTAATCTCAGTGGAAAAGAGCACTCCACTGAATGAAGATTCGCTTTATATTTGAAAGTCAGGCTGTTGTCTAGGTTGGGTAAACTGAAACGCTTCAAAAATGATTCGTCGATAATACTGAAAATCACCATGGCTCCGGTCACGTGGTTTTGACAGCTCAATGTGCAAACGTTTGTTGATACGCCCCGGATGAGTCTTCATGATTAATACGCGATCTGATAAGTAAACAGCCTCATCAATATCATGGGTAACCAGGATGATAGTTGTTCCCTCTTGTTCCTGAAGCCGACGAAGTTCATCCTGTAGATAATACCGGTTAAACGTATCAAGCGCGGCAAATGGTTCATCCATAAGAATTAGCTCTGGTCTCATAGCGAGGGCCCTTGCAATAGCGACCCGCTGCTTCATGCCGCCTGATAACTCGTAAGGGAATTGGCTAATGTTTTCTTCCAAACCAACCAAACGCAAATAATCCATGGCACGTTCACGTCTGTCATCCGGCGATAAGCTGATTGGCTCCAGGCCGAGTTCCACATTTTTCAAAACGGAACGCCAGGGCAGGAGGCCGTAATCCTGAAACAGCATGACACAGTGTCTCCCCGGTTCCTGTACTGGTTTCCCATCCAGAAAAACCTGGCCGGCTGTCGGTTTTTCAAAGCCCCCGATTAAGTTAAGCACGGTACTCTTTCCACAGCCGCTCTCCCCTAAAAGAGAGACGAATTCGCCTTTCTTAACACTAAAGGAAATATTCCCCAGAACGAGGTTTCTCTTCCCCTCTGTATCAAAATATTTATTCACTTGTTTTAATTCCACGAATGGTTGCACGGTTTCTTTCGACAAAAGCCGCTTCCCCCTCGAAAACGAATTTAATACAAATAAATCAAATCAGTTTAGTATGATTTAATATAAGTCATTTTAATATACTAAGTTTCAAAAATCAATCCATTTTTCAGAATGGGAAGAAAGACTTAGTGACAGTCATTGAAAAAGGCTGCACTTCCGTCAATTAAAATGGTGGCGGAAGTGTAGCCTTTTGTTTTCAATAAATTTACTCAAAACTCCTCATAAACAGCCGGGTCCTGATCCTTCAAGCGGCCATCCGGTTTTGTCAGCTTGTCCAATGCCGTCATATCCTCATTATCTAAATTAAATTCGAAAATAGACATATTTTCCAATTGCCGTTTCGGCGAGGCGGATTTTGGAATAGCGACGGCGCCGTGCTGATAATGCCAGCGCAGAATGACTTGTGAAGCAGTTTTACCGTACTTGTCTGCAATTTCCTTAATGGTATCATCATTGAAAACATCATTGGCACGCGCTAGCGGACTCCACGATTCAGTTACAACACCGTGTTCCTCATGCCATTTACGCTGTTCTTCTTGATTGAAGAAAGGATGCAGTTCCACTTGATTGATGCTAGGCAATACACCTGTTTCTTTTTCCAGCCGTACCAGATGCTCTGGTAGGAAGTTGCAAACACCGATGGAGCGGATTAGGCCCCATTTCTTCGCATCAATCAAAGCCTGCCAAGCTTCCACATAGATGTCTTGTTTCGGGTTTGGCCAATGGATTAAATATAAATCATAATAGTCCAGATCGGCGCGATAAAGGGATTCTTGAATGGTTTTTACTGCCTTCTCATAGGTGTGATAGCGTCCAGGGAGCTTTGATGTAATGCGCAAATCCTCACGCGGTACGGATGCTCGCTTAACGGCCGCTCCGACAGTCCCTTCATTTTCATAATTGTAAGCGGCGTCAATCAATCGGTAGCCGTGGTCGATCGCACCGGCGATAGCTGCTACACCGTCATTGCCCCACAGCTTATACGTGCCAAAGCCTAGTGCTGGTATGCGTGTGCCGTCATTTAATGTGATTTCGGGTATTTTGTTGGTCATTGTGTCACTCCTTTGATTCTCGTTATTTTTTAAGTCAAAAGCTTAATAGATTTAACTGTATTTTATCATATTTATGTCAAAGATATTAGGAATACTCTCACATAAGATTGTCCAGGAAAGCATATTTAGCAGATCACACGATATAATCGATCAACTGCCTCTGCAATGTCTTCTTGTCTAATGCTTGCAAAACCAATGACGAGCTGAATGTTTGTCGAATATCTAACCTCGCTTCCCAGTAAGAACCGCTTTATTGTATAGATTTCGAGCTTTTCTTGTTGTGCTTTTTCATCGATTTCTTTATAGCTTTTGCTTGTATTGAATTCTGCCAAAAAATGAAGGCCAGCTGGTACATCTTTTATGTGCATCTTATCCTGAAATCTTAAACGAAGCTCTTTTATTAAGTGTTTTCGTTTCCTATTATAATGTTGATTCATTCGTTTAATGTGCTTGGCATATTCACCACCTTGTATAAAGTAATGTAATGTATATAAATGGAGCGAATTAGTCCCTTGTATCCAATCCGAATAGTGGTATCGATACAATTCCAGTAACTTGGGCGGCAATACAACATAGCTTATTCGAAAACTGGGTAATAGTGTTTTAGAAAAGGTACCAACATAAATAACACGTCGATTCTGATCGAGACTTTGTAAGGAAGGGATATTGTCTGTTCCATATTTAAATTCACTATCATAATCATCTTCTATAATATATCGGTCCTCACCCAGCGCAGCCCAATTTAGTAGCTCAACTCTTCTGGAGATTGGCATAATGGTGCCAGTCGGAAATTGATGAGAGGGTGTAACAAACAAAAAATTTGGATTCGATGCTTTTACTTCTCTGATATCAATTCCTTCCTTGTCTAACGCAATAGTTGATACTTGGAATTTCAGGCTGTTTAATAATTGATAAATACGAGAATACCCTGGGTTTTCGACAGCTATTTTTGTGCTTGATGGTTGTATAGCCATCAATTGATGAATGAGTGGCTGCGTACCGGAACCAATGACAATTTGTTCTGGCTCACAGGTTACACCACGCGTTAAGGCGATCATATGAGAAATGGTCTCTCTTACGATGTAAGGGCCTTGGGGATGCGTGATTCTTGAAAGGTCCAAGCTGTGCTGATTTATGGCTTTCTGTTGACTTTTCAACCACTCGTGAAAAGGAAACACAGAGCTATCCGTTGTAATATGAGATAAAGAAAGCCAACCTTCTTTATGGTGAAAAGTTTCTCTTAGATGTTTAGGTAGATTATGTTCTTTCGGAGAACGATCATGAATAAAATGTGCGATATCTTCAACGAAATATCCTTTACGTTCAATGGTATTAATATATCCCTCTGCTAGTAATTGTTCATAGGCAGTGGCAACCGAATTAATACTTACGCCTAATTCAGTAGACAATTGTCTTTTTGATGGCATTTTATTTCCTGCAGCAATTTTATGTTCCAATATAAATCCTTTCAATGTTTCGTAAATCTGCTTATAAATATAATTGGAATGTTCACTTTTATCTATATGAAACTTAATCATCTGACATCACCCTGGTACCCAAATATTTTTAATTCTGGTACTTTTCATTATACCAATTGAGTGTCATACTAGTCTATAAATTCACAGTATATCAAAAAAGGAGGCTCCATTGTGGAAACGGTTACGACAGCTACAAAAGATTTGCAGGAGAAAAGAGAAAAATACGTACCAAAGGGCGTTAACAATGGTAATTTAAACATTGCAAAGGATGCAAGTGGTGCCACAATTACAGATATCAATGAGAATAAATGGATCGACTTTGCGGGTGCAATTGGTACACTAAATGTTGGACACAGTCATCCGAAAGTAACGGCTGCCGTCAAAGGACAGATTGATAAGTTTTTACACCCTGGTTTTAATGTCATGATGTATGACAGTTATATCAATTTGGCAGAAAGACTGTGTCAGATCACACCAGGTAATGTCGACAAACAAGCACTCTTGCTTAATTCAGGAGCAGAAGCGATTGAAAATGCTATAAAGGTCTCAAGAAAATATACAGGCAGACAAGCCGTTGTATCGTTTGAACGTGGATTCCACGGAAGAACGAATTTAACAATGGGAATGACCAGTAAGGTAAAGCCGTATAAATTTGGCTTTGGTCCATTTTCACCGGACCTTTACCAGGCACCATATCCCTATTTATACCGTAAGCCACGTCAGCTGACGGATGAAGAATATGTCAGTCAGGTGATTCAGAACTTCGAAGACTTTTTTGTATCATCCGTTGCACCAGAAAACGTTGCCTGTGTTGTTATGGAACCAGTTCAAGGTGAAGGCGGCTTTGTTGTCCCACCAAAGAGATTTGTTCAATATGTTAAGGATTTTTGTAATAAGCATGGGATTGTCTTTGTGGCAGATGAAATTCAAACCGGATTTGGGCGCACCGGAAAATTATTTGCAGCAGAACATTTTGATATTGAACCTGAGCTTATGACGGTCTCCAAGTCACTTGCCGCCGGATTGCCCTTAAGTGGTGTCGTTGGCAAGAAGGAAATCTTAGATGCTGCCAACCCAGGAGAATTAGGCGGAACATTCGCTGGGAACCCAGTCGCATGTGCAGCGGCCTTGGCTGTTATCGACGTCATGGAAGAAGAACAATTAATGGAAAAGTCAGAAGCCATCGGACAGAAAATTGAAAGCAAACTACTGGAATTGCAGGAAAAACATGAGTTTGTTGGAGAAGTACGCAGGCTGGGTGCAATGGTAGCCGTTGAAATTGTGGAAGACCGCGAATCGAAGGTGCCGAATAAACAAAAAACGAGTGAAATTGTTTCGAATGCGAATCAAACTGGATTATTACTTCTTTCAGCGGGGATAAATTCAAATATCATCCGATTTCTGCCACCGCTTGTAATGACTGATGACGAACTGGAAAAAGGTTTAGCTAAATTAGAACAGGCTTTTGCATAAAAAGAATTTGAAAGATATGGAGAATACGGCAGTTTGTAATAGCAGAAGCTCTTTTTTCCCCCTATCTTACTATTGTTTTCAGCTGAGAGGAGTGCGAACAATGACAGAGTCACTTCAGGTAAAAAACCCTGCTACAGGGGAACCTGTCCAAGAAGTAAGGATAAATTCCGAGGAAGAAATACTTGAGGCATTGAAAAAAGGACATGCAGCCTTTAAGCAGTGGTCCAAAGTGAACGCACATGAACGGTCACGATTGTTAAAAAAATGGTCTGATCGAATTCTGGAAGAAACAGAAGAAATCGCCAAAATCATGACGCTGGAAAGCGGGAAACCGATTAATGAGTCTTTAGGCGAAGTAAAATATGCAGTTAGTTATATTGACTGGTATGCAGAAGAGGCAAAACGGATTTATGGCCGGACCATTCCAGCCAATACCGAATCCAAACGAATCGTTGTAACCCGTCAGCCAGTAGGACTCGTTGCAGCGATTACACCGTGGAATTTCCCGGCAGCCATGATGACCAGAAAAGCTGCACCAGCACTAGCTGCAGGGTGTACGTTCATTGTAAAGCCGGCTGAGGACACACCTTTAACAACGATTAAACTGATTGAAATGGCACATGAAGTCGGCATACCGGAAGAGGCTGTTCAATGTGTAAATGGTTATGGCAGTGAAATTGGGAAGCTTTTCACCGATAGTGAGCACGTACGCAAAATCACATTCACTGGATCAACGCCGGTTGGAAAGCATCTAATTAAAAATAGTGCTGATACGGTGAAACATGTCTCGATGGAATTGGGTGGACATGCCCCGCTTATTATCGCAGAAGATGCTGATCTTGATTTTGCTGTCGCACAAACCATTGCTTCCAAGTTTAGGAATGCAGGCCAAACGTGCATTTGTGCGAATCGTGTTCTTGTCCACGAAAATATAGCTGAAGAATTCTCCGACAGATTAGCCAATGAAGTAGCTAAACTTAAAGTCGGGAATGGATTAGAAAAACAAACACAAGTTGGACCTGCCATTAACGAGAAAGGTTTTGACAAGGTTATGTTGCAAATTCATGATGCGGAGGAAAAGGGAGCAGAGGTATTATGCGGCAATCAATCTGACGCTGATAGGGAAGCAGGTTATTTCTTTATTTACCCGACTGTACTCAAAAATGTAAGCGAAACCATGGAAATGATGCAGGAAGAAACATTCGGGCCAGTCGTCCCAATAACGACCTTTAAAGCGATTGAAAAAGCGGTGCAAATTGCCAATGGCACACCATACGGGTTAGCTGCCTATTTCTTTACCAATGATTATCGGACAGGAACATTTCTGCATGAAAACTTAGATTTCGGTATTGTTGGCTGGAACGATGGCGCCCCTTCTGCCGCACACGCACCATTTGGCGGTATGAAAGAAAGTGGACTGGGGCGTGAAGGAGGAATTGAAGGAATTGAGCCTTATTTAGAGACGAAGTATTTGTCGGTTGGGAATTTATAGACCAAGATTAATAGATACAGAACCTTTAATTTATATTTAAATAAGGATTTTCGGGTATTACTTTTTAATGGGATATACAAAGAGTAAGGGTACGAACTAGTGAGTATATATGGAGAAAAATAGGTATTTATTGAAGGAGGTATTTTGATGTCTTCTCAGGAACGAACTGAAGAATTAATAATAAATACTGAAGAGGTAGATACGGTTACTGATGTCACTAAAACTGACCATCTTGTCCTTACAGTAGTGGGAATTCTTCCGTTTTTTGTTGGATTTGTTTGGTTTTTAGTCTATTAATATTTTATATTCAAAATATTAATATAGAAAGGAAGATAGAAGATGAATAAAAACTCAATAGATATAGCCCCAGTCCCTGCTACAAAAAGGGATGCGGGACCTCTAAGCATGTTCTGGCTCTTCGCAGGTGGAAATGTCTTATTAGCTGCATTTATGGTTGGAAGTGATTATGCAGAGACGCTTGGTTTGGTGCCAATGATTATGGTAACCATTTTTGGTAATTTAGCGGCTTACACTATATGTGCTTGGTCAGCTCAGAAAAACATTAAATATGGTTTGGATGAAGCAATCTCACATAGACCAGCATTCGGATATTATGGCGCCTTGTTTGGTGTTTTTCTGATCGTTTTTATTACTATTGGTTGGGTTGGTATCCTCTCCTCTATGACTGGAACAGCTGGTCAAATGGTAATGGAGACAATTACAGGGGGATACACGTTCCCAGGAGACTATAGTATATATGCACTAGGCGGTGGAATAGTCATTCCTCTATTATTACTTTTAATCAACCCTAAAATGGGATTTAAGGTGGCTAATATTACGGTTCCATTAATGATCATTTTTTCCATTATTATGTTGTTCCAAATGTTAAGTGCAGAAAACCTTTCTGCTATATCTAGTGTAGAACCAACTGGAGAATTCGGCTGGATGTATGCTTTTGAAGTTATTTTTGCATTCGCCGTAGTTTGGTTACCTTACCTAGGAGCTTGGAATAAATTTTCGAAAAAGGAGCGTGGAGGCTTCTGGGGAACTTACTTAGGGTTAGCTCTAGTTGGTATGTTGTTTGGTATTATAGGTGGACTTGCTACGCTACTAACAGGTAAAATCGATCCCACATTATGGATGGCTGAACTAAACTTGGGGATATTTGGATTTGTCATTGTTATTCTAGGGACTATTACTAGTTGTGCAATATTATTATATGCTGCAATAATGGCTGTATTGACTGTCTTTCCAAAGTGGAAATTTCATTTAGTAGCGTTATGTGTTGCTGCACCTTCTATTATTTTTGTCTTTCAAGGTACCTTACGTGACATTTTTGATTTAGTATTAATATTTGGGGGAATGTTGGCTGGGCCATACTGGGCAATAATTTTAGCGGATTACTTCATTTTGAGAAAGAGAAAAATTAATCTGAAAGCTTGTTTTGACCCTAAAGGTGTTTACAGTTATTTTAGAGGGATAAACCCGATAGCAGTAATAGCCCAAATAGTAGGTATGCTTCTATGGATATATATTGGAGGATGGATGACAGGTTTTGAAATTATCACTTTTGCTTCAGGAGATGCCATATTTACGATTACATCTGCTACCTTACCGGCTATGATAGTTTCTGGAACGGTATATGTTATATTAGCTAGGCGGTATTTTAAAGGAAAATTAATGGGAGATTACCATTTGAATGATTATGAAGAAGAAAACAGAGTTGGGGAATTGAAAGAAATTAAGAAGGAATTAGATAAAGCTAATTAAAATAGGTTGAATGTTGAAATATAATATAACTACAGTTTTGATAGGGAATGCCGTTCTATTTTTTACGGCCTTTCCCTTTCATATAAAATTTACTTAAGGAGGAGTAACAAATGGCGAATGATACTTGGAGCTCTGTACTACATGAGGGAATAGCAACTTTTATGAAAAGACCGATTGTTAAACCTCAAAGGGATGCAATTAAAAATAACAATGTTAAAGCTGCCCTACTAGGGATACCCTTTGATGGCACTACCATCACAAGAACTGGATCGACAATGGGCCCCCGTAAATTCCGTGATGTTTCATCAAGCACTATTCCTTATCACTTTGATTATGATACGGATATTGTGGAAACCTATAATGTTCATGACTGTGGGGATGTTCAGGTCAAAATAGGGTCTCCATTTGAAACAGTTGAAAGAGGAAAGAAAGATGTTTTAGAATTACTCCATGGAGGGGCAATGCCAATGGTAGTCGGTGGTGACCACTTAGTAACTGTTAGTGCAACTAGAGCTTTTGAAGAATTTAATCCTAAGGGAAACTATGGGTTTATTATTTTTGACTCGCACCTTGATACGGCAACCGACATAGATGGGGATAAATGGAACCATTGTTGTCCTGTTCCTAGAACGATGGAATTAAGCTGTTTCAATCCGAATAACGCTGTTATTATTGGTCCACACGGTGCAATGAACCCAAGAGCGGAGTATGAATATGTTAAAGAAAATAATATCTCTCTGTATACGATGAGGGACATATACTCTAAAGGGATTCAACAGGTTATGGAGGAAGCAATTAAAATTGCTTCTGATGGAACAGATGGTGTTTATGTTTCAATTGATATGGACTCTCTTGATGCTTCGGAAACTCCGGGAACTTGTGCACCAACGCCTGGAGGAATTACCAGTAGGGAAATGATCCTTGCAATTGATCAATTAGGTGAATTGGATATTATCGGCTTTGATGTTGTCGAAATTGCACCGCCATATGACCATGCAGATACTACAGCAATAACCGCCTCAAGATTTGCGGTTGATATGTTAGGTTCTAGAGCAAGATATTTATAATATGAATTAATGAAACAAGTAAAATATTTGGAGCTAGATTGATTCAAGAATCCAAATTATAAAGTGGGCTGTTAAACTGACAGCCCGCTAACTTAATAAGAATTTGAAACACATTATAATTCTCATTTGAAGATATAAATATGATAGAAGAGAGTTACTGAGGTAAATCCCTTTTTGTCTTTACAATGTCTAGCACACGCGATTGTGGTAAACCGATCATAGAGTGAATCTCTATGGTGTTTTACTCTTATTATAGAAATCTAGTTCAACATGTTAGTTATATGTCACGGGAAGGGAGGATGAGTAATTGAAACACATTAACGTAACATTAGCGCAACTTACCCCGAAACTAGAAGACAAAGATTATAATTTTGACCAAATTAGTAAAGCAATGGTAAAAGCCAATAAAGAACAATCTGATCTGATTGTATTTCCAGAGCTATTTTTAACAGGATATTCTATGGGAGATAAATTAAATGAGTTGGCAGAAACAATTGATGGACCGAGCGTCAACAAAATAAAAGAAATGTGTAAATCGTTATCATTATATGCAGTTTTCGGATTTCCGGAATTGGGTGATAACGGTCATTATTATATAACATCTGCACTTATTGATGATAAAGGGGAACTTATAGGGACCTATAGAAAAACACATCTTTTTGATCAGGAAAAGGCATTTTTTAATTCCGGTTCTGGCTTGAAAGTTATTCCAACACCAATAGGTAACTTCGGATTAATGATTTGTTTTGACGTAGAGTTTCCAGAAGTAGCTAGGGCTCTTAAGCTTATGGGGGCTGATATTATAGTCATAGTGAACGCGAATATGGACCCATATAAGGAACATCATTATATATATGCCAAATCCCGTGCGATGGAAAATGAAATTCCCGTTGTAATATGTAACCGCTTAGGTCTAGAAGAAGATCTTAACTTCTGTGGTGATAGTTTAGTGCTTGATTCTTGGGGTCATGAATTATTAACAATGGAAGGTTCGGAGGATGTTAAAACGGTTACACTACCACTTTTATCTGTAAAGGATCCCAAAATGAATTATGTGTCTAGTAGAAAAACAGATTTATATTCAGTACTAATAGACAAATAGTAAAGCTGAATAAAAGAAGAAGACACCGCCACGTTTTTATTTCACTTTGAGGTAAATATCAAATGCTGCCCGTCCGCTAGCAATATGTATCGGAAGAGCAGCTTTTTTTATAATAATACTAATTCAGAATCCCTCATACTCAAGTTCGGCAGTTAAAGGGTACATGTTTCAAGAAAGATTATCCACATCTCTTCCATGTAGGGCGTTTATCCACAGTTAAAATAGGGGAGCTCACGTTATTCATAGGCACACATTTGTGGATAATTTCTACATCACGGTTTATATGAGGTTAATATAGGCATTTAGCACAAAACGTTTTCTTGCTTCTCCATCGCCGACAATAATCTCTTTTGCCTTCAGATTATCGGTGTGATAACGTCCCCTTTTATTTCGGGTTTACCTGATGGCATTTTTTCGCCTACAATGTAATGCTCGCCGGTTCGTTGAAGATAGCGCAGATTGTCTTCGGATGCCATGGCAATTACAACCTGAAGAAGGTCAGGTCGTTTATTCTTCGTCATCTGATGCCTCGGGAGGTTCCACCTCAAAATTAGACGATGTCGTGTTAAAATAAATGAGATCTACTTCAAGGTTCATCAGATCAGCCGTGGCGTAGTAGACCTGTTTTTCTAAAGCCTCTTTCACTTCCAGCAGGACGTCCATTCTCCGTTAGAGCTAGTGAAATACGACCTGACGTAAACCGGGAATCACGACATCATCATGAATCCAATCTTCCATGCCGAGTACTTGTTGGTGCCAGGGCACGGTTGGCAACCATCGCAAATATTTGTCAATGTTCACTTGATGATTGCGGTCTTTCAACAATTTTTAAAGAATCTCATCGAGACCGAATTTGTGGCGTCCATAACCCAAAAGAGGCCGAAAACGAGCGCAAACAGCGTGAACAGATTGCTGAACAGTTGAAGCAGGAGCTGGAAACAATCAGTCAGCTGCTGGATAAGCAACATACCAAAGCTGTTTGTAAACTCAGGGTTCATAAGGTATGTGGCCGTTATCTCTGTCAGCTGAAAGATGGCCGCTTGAAGCTCAATAAACAGGCTATTCGGGGTGCAGAGCGCTATGACGGGAAATATCTGATTCGTACGTCGGATGATACACTATCTTTGAAGGATATAGCCCTTGGCCATAAACAGCTTATTGAGGTTGAGCAGGTTTTCCGGAAGTTGAAATCAACGCTGTCTCTTCGTCCAATGTATCATCGCCTGGATGAACGAATTCAAGCGTACATCCTCTTGAACTGGCTGGCGCTACTGTTGATTCGAATTGCCGAGGTGGAAACCGGTGCGTCCTGGCCGAGGCTTCGTCAGGAATTGGATGAAATTCACCTTGGAAGATTTTCTTCTAAAAACGGTGACCTCTATCAGCGGACCGAATTAACACATGAACAGCGCCTAATTCATGGGAGACTTGGGATTGAGGCTCCTCCAAAGATCCATGAAATGCAGCCAAAATCCTAGTTACACGCTCTTTGTGTCCAAAAACACCGCAAAACGCTATCCCTATGCCCTTTTGCGGTGTTTTCGCTTACCTAGTCACTGTCGAAGTTGAGACAGAAAATGCGTATCTATAAAGAGTTTCGTATGTTGACACTGGGTTGGTCTGATGGTGCTACATTTCTTCCCGTTTCTTTTTGTTATTGAGTTCGAAAAAGAGTCAGATCAATGGTATATCAGAAAATATTGATAAATGTAGTTCCGGTTACAAGCGCCGAAAAGAGGCGTTACAAACGGCACCAGAACAGATTACATATATGATTGCCCGGGCAATGAAAGCCGGCATTGATGCCTTCTATGTGCTGATGGATTCATGGTTTATACAACTGCCCTTCATTAAAGACCTGACAGAACAAGGTCTGGACGTGATTGGCATGGTCCAAAAATTAAAACAGCTTTACCTTGTAGATGGCAAGCGTATTAGCTTAGATGAGCTGTATCGCCTGGCTGTACCAACCGATGGGAAAAGAGGTATTTTGCGCTCCATCCATACGACACAGGCCAATGGTGTGCCTGTTAAGGTCGTTTTCGTCCGAAATCGGAATAAGGAAAGTGATTGGTTAGCGATTTTAAGTACAGACTGTACCCTGAATGACCAGGAAATTATCCGTATTTTCGGCATGCGCTTGGATATTGAGGTTTTCTTCAAAACGACTAAGTCTCTTTTGAAGCTTCAGAAGGAATTCCAGAGCCGTTCCTATGACGCTCTCATCAGTCACACAAGCATTGTGTTTGTAAGGTATATTATGATGTTGTGGCAAAACTGCTGCAGCACAGACGACCGAACATTTGGCAGTATGTTTTATGAATTATGTGATGAAGTAAATGACCTCGAGGGCTGTCGCGTTACAGCAGTTAACCGAGCTTCTTGAAGATACCCTGAAAAAGGGTAATAAGAAAATGTAACAACTCATCAAAAGTCAACTGCAGCATGGATTGCGGGGTTGCCGAATTATATCAAGGTATACCCGCCTATTTCATTATGTGAAAGTTGAGATTCTTATAAATCTGCTTTTAAATGTAATTAGCACCTTTACTTTTATCGATATGAAATTTAATCACCTGTATTACCCTGGTGCCATGATTTTTTAAATTCTGGCACTTTTCATTATACCAACCAAATATCATACTGGTCTATAAATTCAGAGTAACAGTTATGTAAGCGATTTATTTCAATTCATGAATGAAGCTAAAAGGTATCAAATAATCTTAGTCGTCAGTCAGTCGAATGCGGTTACTTATCATACATGTTTACAACCAGAAAGGAGATGATCCTATTGTTAAAAAACTTAGTTGAATTGGATCAAAAACACTTTATTCACCCGACATCTTCCATTCAGCAGCAACAACAGGAAGGTCCGGCCTTTATTTTTGAAAAAGGAGATGGCATTTATTTAACAGATACCAAGGGTGACACTTATATCGATGCGATGTCCGCATTATGGAACGTTAATATTGGTCATGGACGCACTGAATTGGCGGAAGTCGCCAAAGATCAGATGGAAAACTTGGCATTTAGTTCTGCCTTTTCCACATTCAGTCACGAGCCCGCGATATTGCTTGCAGAAAAAATTGCTTCCATAGCACCAGACAGTTTAAATGCCGTGTTTTTTACGTCCGGCGGATCTGAATCAAATGATACGTCATTTAAATTAGCACGGCATTATTGGAAGGTGAAAGGTGAGCCGAAACGCCGAAAAATCATTTCCCGGAAAAAGGCTTATCATGGCGTGGCTGCTGCGTCAACTAGTGCAACGGGTATTCCGCAATTTTGGGATATGGCCGGAACATTTACGCCTGATTTTGTGCATGCGGAAACACCCTATGAAAAAAGCACAGCTGAAGCGATTGATTCGATGCGTCAGGTGATCGAACAAGAGGGGCCGGAAACGATTGCGGCGTTTATCGCTGAACCGGTGCAAGGTGCTGGCGGGGTGATCATTCCGCCTAATGATTATTTTCAAGAAATCCGGAAGCTTTGTGATGAATACGATATTTTGTTTATCGCCGACGAAATCATTACCGGGTTCGGGCGCACAGGGGAGATGTTCGGCGTGGAAAATTGGGAAGTGGAGCCTGACTTGATGACGTTTGCCAAAGGTGTCACAAGTGGCTATCTTCCGTTCGGCGGGGTTATTGTTTCAGACGAAATCCATGAAACGTTGAAAGAGAAGTCTACCGGCACACTATTCCACGGATTTACGTATAGCGGTCATCCAACGGCCAGCGCGGTTGCGTTAAAAAACATTGAGATCATCGAGAATGAAAAGCTACGTGAAAACGCTCGTCACATGGGTGAGCGGTTGTTGAAAGGCTTCCAACGAATCAAAGCTGATGCCAACATTGTTGGCGAGGTTCGGACACTTGGATTGCTTGGGGCTATTGAACTTGTCAAAGATCCGGCCACTAACGAGCGCTTCCCGGCAGATTGGAAGGTGGCAGCAAATGCCATCCAAGCGCTGTATGACCAGGGCGTCATATGCCGTCCTGTCACATTTGATAGCACGGATATTATTTGTTTTGCACCGCCGCTGATCATTAATGAAGCACAAGTCGATACCCTTGTGGCGAGAGTTCATGATGCTGTGTTGGCGGTTGAAAAAGAGATTGGCTGAGGAAAAAAGTGGGATAGCCATCGTTTCAAAATTACTATGACAAAGATACCCAGCAGTGATCACGGCATAAAACAGTTTGATTATTCATACATTTTTATCAGCCCACTAACCAAAAAATAGGCAGAGGAGGGTAATCATGCGTGATCAGAAACTGTTGAGGATTTTGGGGAATAAGGACGTGATCGCGCTTGCTTTTGGTGCCATGATCGGCTGGGGTTGGGTTGTCACAGCCGGTTTATGGGTGACCGAAGCTGGGTCATTGGGTGCGATTTTGGCTTTCCTGGTCGGCGGTTTACTTGTGGTTCTAGTTGGATTGACGTATGCAGAATTAGCTTCTGCCCTGCCACTTGCAGGTGGTGAGCTTGTTTATTCCTTTAAAGCAATGGGAAGAATCGTTTCGTTTATTGCTACATGGGCCGTAATACTTGGGTATGTTTCGGTGATAGCATTTGAAGCAGTTGCCTTGCCAACCGTCTTTGAATATCTGATACCGAACTACAGCCAAGGCCATTTATATACTGTTGCTGGATGGGACGTTACGCTAACCTGGGCCGGGATTGGTATCATAGGATCGATCATTATTGCCTGGGTTAATTACCGCGGTATTAAGCTGACGTCTTCGATTACGGTGATTTTGACCGGGTTGATTCTTGCTGCAGGTGTTTTATTGATCACCGGTGGTACGGTCAGCGGCAATGTTGAAACAATGCAGCCATTTTTTGCAGCGGGCTCTGCAGGTATTATGTCAGTCATTATTATGACGCCGTTTATGTTTGTCGGCTTTGATGTCATTCCACAAGCAGCAGAAGAGATTAATGTGCCCCAGAAGCGAATCGGTCAACTGCTGATTGTATCAGTTGTCCTCGCAGTCCTTTGGTATGTTGCCGTTATTTTTGGTGTCTCCCGGATGCTGAGTCCGGCTGAACTGAGTGAATCGAACCTCGTAACGGCCGATGCGATGGCTAAAGCGTTTGGCGACAGCCGGATGATGGGAAATTTGCTTGTGCTGGGTGGTATTGGCGGCATTTTAACAAGTTGGCTCGGCTTTTATGTGGGCGGCAGCCGCGCCATTTACGCCTTGGCTCGAGCGGGTATGCTTCCCAAATCATTGGGGGAATTGCACCCCAAATATAATACACCGCATAAGGCGATCATACTGATTGCTGTTCTGTCCACTGCAGCGCCGCTACTTGGCCGTCCTGCACTGGAATGGCTGGTTAACGCAGGCGGACTCGGGCTTGTCGTAGCATGGCTGATGGTGGCGATATCGTTCATTATTCTCCGTAAAAAAGATCCGGAGATGGAGCGTCCGTTTAAGCTTTCCGGTGGCACCTTAATTGGCTGGATTGCCGTCGTCATGTCAATTGGTGTTGGGATTTTGTATATGCCGGGCATGCCATCAGCACTCGTTTGGCCCTATGAATGGGCAATCATTGGTCTATGGGTCATATTAGGCTTTGTCCTGTATAATGTATCGATGGCGAAATACGGCACGGCTTATGCGGATAAGCGGATGAAAGAAGAAATTGACCGGACCGCTTAGAGGGGAATCCTACTTTTATAAAAAACTAGAAAATATGCTTATCATAGGATTAAACCGTAAACTATGAAGATCTTAGGAAGCATGCAGGATGCAAGGAAATGAATATTAATCGTTTGAATGGATAGCGAACAATGGCTGGTACTGTTCGCTATCTGTTTTTTATGTGATCAGTTCCTGTGGCATAAAGAAGCCGTTCTTTCAATCTTTCCCATACCCAAAAACACCGTCGTTTGCTACAATAGTCACACCGATGATTTTAGTAGCGAGGTGGCAAAGCATGGGGAAAAATCTATCAGAACGTGATGTCTGCAGTAAATTTATCACGCCTGCTGTCATAGATGCCGGCTGGGATTTACATAAACAAATTCGGGAGGAAGTCAGTTTTACAGCAGGTCGCATTATTGAACGGCATAACGGATATATCCGCAAACAAGGGAAACGGGCCGATTATATCCTTTATTACAAACCGAATATTCCCCTTGCCATTATCGAAGCCAAGGATCAAAACCACTCTGTCGGCTCCGGCATGCAGCAGGCCTTGGACTACGCTGAGACGCTCGATATTCCGTTTGTTTACAGTTCAAATGGAAAAGGCTTTGTGGAGCATGATCGAACGAACTCAGATGAGCAAATTACACGGCAATTGTCCCTGAAGTCCTTCCCCTCTCCCGAAGAACTGTGGAATCGGTACCGGAAATCTCAGGGTTTTACCGAAGAAGAAGAGAAGATTGTTGCCCAGGACTACTTTATGGAACCGGGTGGCAAGACCCCTCGCTACTATCAGCGGATTGCCATTAATCGAACAGTGGAAGCCGTTGCGAAAGGCGGGGACCGGAATTTATTAGTCTGCGCAACTGGTACAGGCAAAACGATGATTGCGTTTAACATTATTCATCGCCTCTGGAAATCCCGTGCGAAAAAACGTATCTTATTTTTGGCGGATCGAAATATATTAGTTGATCAGACGATGGCCAATGACTTCAAACATTTTGGCGATAAGATGACCAAAATTACCAATCGTACTGTTGATAAATCTTATGAAATTTATTTAGCTCTTTATCAGGGCGTATCAGGTGCTGAAGATTGGAAAAATATTTATAAAGAATTTTCCCCTGATTTCTTTGATTTAATCGTGATTGATGAGTGCCATCGCGGCTCAGCACGGGAAGATTCCGCATGGCGGGAGATACTGGCGTACTTCAGTGATGCGACACATATCGGACTGACAGCAACACCGAAAGAGACAGAAGACGTTTCCAATATTCATTATTTTGGCGAACCGATTTATACGTATTCACTCAAGCAGGGTATCAATGACGGTTTCTTAGCGCCTTATCGTGTGATTCGTTATACGTTTGACCGTGATGTGGAAGGTTGGCGTCCACGAAAAGGTGAAAAGGATCGGTTTGGTAATTTAATAGAAGACCGGATGTATAACAAGAAAGATTTCGACAAAGGCTTGGTCCTGGAAAATCGGACGATTCAAGTTGCCAAAAAAGTAGCTGAATATATGGCGCATACGGATCGTTTCCAAAAGGCGATCATCTTTTGTGTGAATGTTGACCATGCCGAGCGAATGCGCCAGGCGATTGCCAATGAAAATCCGGACTTGGTGACTGAGAATCACAAGTATGTCATGCGCATTACCGGGGATAACGAGGAAGGGAAAATGGAGCTGGATAACTTTATTGACCCTGAATCTGTGTATCCGGTTGTGACAACGACATCTAAGTTAATGACAACAGGGGTCGATGCACAAACGTGTAAATTAATCGTATTAGACTCTGTTATAAATAGCCCTATAGAATTCAAGCAAATCATTGGACGTGGTACACGCATTAATGAGGAATATGGCAAATATTCATTTACAATCCTTGATTTTCGTGGTGTCACCGATTTGTTTGCTGATCCAGACTTTGATGGTGATCCTGTTCAAATCTATGAACCGAAAGATGGTGATCCCGCAGTACCGCCTGAGCAAGACGGGGGAGATGAACCGGATGATCCTGATTCACTTGACGATGGTTACCCGGAAAGAGACCCGGGTGGTGCGGACATCTTTATTGACGATAAAGATAATGAGAACAAAATCTATTATGTCAAAGATGCAAACGTAAAAGTTGTTTCTGAAAAAGTTCAATACTACGGTGAAGATGGTAAATTAATTACTGAGTCACTCAAAGACTATACAAAGAAAACGGTCCAGAATGAATATCAGACATTAGATGAATTTCTGAATAAATGGAATGAATCAGAGCGAAAAGAAGCCATTATCCAGGAATTGCTGGAACAGGGTGTCATGCTGGATGAATTGGAGCGGACAGTCGGGCGTGATTATGACCCGTTCGATTTAATCCTTCACGTAGCATATGATCAGAAACCTTTAACACGACAAGAACGAGCGAATAATGTTAAAAAGCGGGATTACTTTACCAAATATGGCGACAAAGCCCGAGCCGTGCTGGAAAAACTTCTGGATAAATATGCTGATGATGGTGTTGAAAATATTGAAAGCATGGAAGTGTTGAAATTAGATACCTTCAGCGAGCATGGATCGGTTATTGAGATCATAAAAGAATTCGGCGGAAAAAATAACTATTTAATGGCCGTACAGGAATTAGAACAGGAAATTTATGCGTCTTAATTAGAATAGGGAGAGGTAACGAGCATGAGTATTACGTCTGTGATTAAAAGTATTCAGGATATTATGCGCCAGGACGTTGGTGTTGATGGGGATGCCCAGCGAATTGGCCAGTTAGTTTGGATGATCTTTCTAAAAATCTTTGATGATAAAGAAAGGGAACTGGAAGTAATAGAGGACGATTATCAATCCCCGATTCCGGAGCACATCAGGTGGCGTCATTGGGCTGCGAATGATGAGGGCATGACGGGAGATGAATTACTAGCGTTTGTAAATGATGAACTATTCCCAGCATTAAAAGAATTGGAAGTAACCGAAGTCCATTCACGTGCGAATATGGTTCGTTCGGTCTTTGATGATGCTTATAACTATATGAAATCAGGGACGTTGATTCGTCAAGTTGTGAACAAAATTAACGAAATAGATTTTAATAGCTCTGAAGATCGTCATCTGTTTAACGATTTTTATGAAACATTCCTAAAAAATTTGCAAAGCGCCGGCAACAGCGGCGAGTACTACACACCACGTGCCGTGACTCAATTTGCCGTGGATATGGTCAATCCGAAATTAGGTGAAAAAATACTGGACCCAGCGTGCGGAACAGGTGGTTTTTTAACCAGTTCAATCGATCACTTGAGAAAACAGGCCCAAACAGTCGAAGAACGCCAAACCTTTCAAGATACCGTCTTGGGAACTGAAAAGAAACCATTGCCTCATTTGCTCGGTGTTACAAACTTGATATTGAATGATATCGAAGTGCCTAAAATACGTCGTGATAATTCCTTAGCGCAGCCATTACGTAATTATTCCAGAAAAGATAAAGTCGATATTGTCGTTACCAATCCCCCATTTGGCGGGACAGAAGAAGACGGCATTCAAGCGAACTTTCCAAATAATTTTCGAACCAAGGAAACAGCTGATTTATTCATGGTGCTGATTATGACATTGTTGAAAGATAATGGACGTGGCGCCATTGTTTTACCTGATGGCTTTTTGTTTGGTGATGACGGTGTTAAGTATCGGATAAAGGAAAGGTTGCTGACAGAATTTAATCTGCACACGATTGTCCGATTACCGCATAATGTATTTTCACCGTACACAAATATTCGTACGAACGTGTTGTTTTTTGAAAAAGGGAAACCCACAGAAGAAGTCTGGTATTATGAACATCCTTATCCGGAAGGGCAAAAAAGCTATTCCAAAACTAAGCCGATCCGTATCGAGGAATTTGACCGTGAAAAAGCCTGGTGGAATAACCGCGAAGAAAACGAATATGCCTGGAAAGTGTCTATTGATGACATAAAAGAACGGGATTATAATCTGGATATCAAAAATCCTTATACGGAAGAGGAAGAGTATTTGGATCCAGAGGAAGCTTTGGCACGTTATCAGAAAGCGAAAGCGGATGTGAAAGATACCAAGCAAAAATTGGCAGACGAACTCGCTTCCATTATGAAAGAGGTGTTTTGATGGAACTACTTTTAAAACACTTTGAAGAGATTGTGCAGACGGAAGAAGATGTAGAGGAATTAAAAAAGATCATTTTAGAATTAGCCATTCAGGGAAATATTGTCCCACAGAATAAAAATGAAAAACCTGCTTTAAAGCAATTGGAAAATGAGGAAAAACTCCATGAAAAGGTACCAGAAATAACAGAAAATCCTTTTGATTTACCAAGTAATTGGACTTGGTTACACATGAGAGACATAATGAATATTGGTTCCTCAAAAAGAGTTAGAAAAGCTGATTGGAGAAATTCGGGAATACCTTTCTACCGGGCTCGAGAGATTGTGAAATTATCCAAACATGGTTTTGTTAATAATGATTTATTTATTTCAAAAGATCATTATTCGCAATTAAAGGACGCTGTTGGCGTGCCAAGGAAAAATGATTTAATGGTTACTGGAGTAGGAACAATAGGGGTTACCTATGTAGTAAAAGAGTCTGATGAATTCTACTATAAGGATGCAAGTGTATTATGCTTTAGTAATATTTATAACATTAATCCGGATTTTGTTAAATTATTTATGCATTCTAACTTTGCTAAAAGCCAAATAACCAAGGATGCTATGGGAACAACTGTTAGTACTCTAACAATTAAAAGGGCAAAAAATTTAGTTTTCCCGTTACCACCGTTCAACGAACAAAATCGTATAGTTAATAGGGTAAACCAATTGTTTGCTATTTGTGATCAACTGCATACACAAATAGAATTGGAAAAACAATCATCAGACAAATTTAATACTAATCTTTTTTCACGTATACAAGACGCATCCAGCCCTTATCAAAAAGAAGATTTGGCTTTTGCCATTGAGCATATGGATGATTTGTGTCAGACAAAAGAAGACGTCGATTTGTTACGACAGAGCCTGTTGAGTTTGGCGGTTCAAGGTAAATTGGTTGAGCAAGATCCAAACGATGAACCGACATCTGTATTGCTTGAAAATATTGAAGGCGAAAAAGAACGTTTAGTGGCAGAAGGCAAGATTAGAAAACCGAAGAAATTGCCTGAGATAATGGAAGAAGAAAAACCATATGAATTGCCACAGGGATGGGAATGGATCAGGTTAGGAACTATATCGAATAAAATTCATTATGGCTATACAGCTTCTGCAAAAGATACAGATACAGGTACAAAGTTACTTAGAATCAGCGATATACAAAAAAATAAAGTGAATTGGAATACTGTCCCCTACTGTGATATTGATGATGACAATTATAAAAAGAATTCGCTGCAAGAGCGAGATATACTTATAGCTCGAACGGGTGGAACAATTGGAAAATCCTTTTTAATTGAAAATATATTATATCCTTCTGTATTTGCATCTTATTTAATTAGAGTTCAGTTGAATAAAACATTAAATGAAAAGTTCTTTAAATATTTTTTAGAAAGTAGTTTATATTGGAATCAACTAAAATCTTCTTCAAAAGGGACAGGTCAGCCTAACGTTAATGCAACTTCATTAAGTAAACTAATAACACCTTTGCCACCTCTGAAGGAGCAAGCTCGAATAGTAAATAAGATTGAGCAAATCTTTGATAAATGTGATGCATTAGAACACAACATTGAATTAAAGTCGAATTATGTAGTGAAATTCCGTAATTCTGTTTTAAATGGTTTAACCGATAATAAGAAGTTACATGAGGATTATTAAAAATCAAGATGATGACGTCGATGATGAGGTTCGGAATCAAGATGATTAAATACAGACAACCGTAATATCATAATAGATACACATAACATTCCAAGGAGAATCAATATGGCAAACAACAAGAAATTGATATTAGATTGTGATCCAGGTCATGATGACGCAATCTCGATTATTTTAGCAGCCTCCAAATTAAGTAACCTCAACATCGAAGCCATTACAACAGTAGCGGGCAATGTTGAAGTTGAAAAAAATACAGTTAATGCGCTCAGAGTATGTGACATTGTTGGATTAAATGATATCCCGGTTGCTCAAGGTGCCTCCACCCCATTGTTCCGAAAACCGGAAATTGCTGAAGAGATTCACGGCGAAACGGGATTGGATGGACCTGAGATGCCTGATAACCCAAATAAAAAGCCGGTTGATCAGCACGCTGTCGATTTAATCATCAATAGAATTATGGCCTCAAACGATGATATAACGCTGGTTCCGACCGGCCCTTTAACAAATATTGGATTAGCCATGATCAAAGAACCGAAAATAATACTAAAAATAAAAGAGATTGTATTAATGGGCGGCGGCACATTCGGCAATTGGACACCGGCGGCTGAATTTAACATTTATGTGGATGCAGAAGCTGCCAAAGTTGTATTTGAAAGCGGCGCACCCATTACCATGTTCGGCTTGGATGTGACGCATCAGGCCATTGCAACCAGGGAAACGGTAGAAAGGCTTTCCGAAATCGATAATCATGTTTCCAATTTTGTCGTTGACCTGCTCAAGTTTTTTATCAAAACAAATGAGGATGTTTTTGATATGGATGGCGGCCCGATCCATGACGCATGCACCGCTCTTTACTTAATGGATCCCGAAATTTTTGGTGTCAAACATGTACGTGTCGATATTGAAACAAAAGGGGAATTCACTTATGGCATGACTTGCGTTGATACACTTGGCGTAACCAATCGAGAACCGAATGTGCATTTCGCCCATCAATTGAATCATAAAAAATTTTGGGGATTATTTGAAGACGCATTATCCTCCTATTCAGATTGACTATAGAGGCACATCTTTTGAGAAACCTCTATAATTTTGGTGTTGAATGATAATAAAGATGTTTTTGTGACATATAGTTGTTCCAGAAAAGGGCCACGCTCGACAAGTTCCGTTATAAGCGCCTTATGGCGTCAGTTTCATTATCGGGCGCAATTATGAGATATGAAAAAACTTTAAAGTCGGAATATAGAATGTGTACATTCATTCTATTCGTGGTATAATGTATGTAGTAAGTTCATAAAATAATAAAGACCGCCCATGCTATTACATGGAGCGGCCAATAGACCGAACCCCATCAAGAGGGGCTAGGCAGCACAAGGTAAAAATAATCCCTCGGCGCTACACCAACGCATATGAGGGGTTATTTTTGGTTTTTGTCAGACATAATAATAGCCACCAGTACCCCGAAGGATATCATGACCGATAATGTACCAACAATGTCCATGGCAAGCACCCCCTTCCCCGGGAAGTCTCCCAAAGAAGACAAACGGCGATCGGCAATGCTACCATACCCCTCATGCGAAGCCAGTCTATTGTATTTTATTATAACATATTCTATCATTTATACTGTAATTAATGAGGAATTATTTGGCTGGGTGTGTCAATAATCTTGTGTAAATGACCCTGTTCCTGTAGAAGGTTTAGCTGTTGTTTTTTTCCAGGTAAAGCATCTTCTTAAGAAATTGCTCTTCAAGTATTCTGGGGGAGGAGACGCCCTTTTCAAGCACAGCCAATAGGTGAATCATTTACATCGCGGAATGCCACCTGGGATGTGATTCAGACACCCGGGCATGCAAAAGATCATTTGTCATTTCTGAATCGCCAAACAGGGCAGCTCTTTTCCGGCGATCTATACGTGCAGCCCAAAACCAAAGTTATATTGCGTGAAGAGAATGTCCCCATGATCATTCATTCCATCGAAAGAATATTGACCTATGATTTTGACGAAATGTTCTGCTGCCATGCGGGTTACGTGAAAGACGGCCGTCAAGCCTTAACCAATAAGCTTGATTATTTAAAGGAATTGCAGGAAAGAATACACACACTCCAAAAGCAAGGTTACAATGAACAGGAAATCTGGGCGACGATCTTTAAAAAGAAATATCCGATTACATCTTTTTCGTTTGGTGAATGGGGGTCGATGCATATTGTCAGGTCGATTCTTAATGACTATAGCTGCGTATTGGTATCCCGGCTACTTTTGTATAGTTAACTAATTTGGTTAAGCTTCTCTGGCGTTTGATGAATCACAATCCAGCGATTATATAAATCGATTAGAAACCCCATTCAAAACATAAACAACAATGTTCCTGGGCCAATACCGTTTATACTTTGCCGATAAATAATAATGATAATACTTATCGACAGCGGAATTGCCGTACACAAAATGGTGCCTGTTGTATAATTGTTCATCAGTTTCCCAAATGCCTTCAACAAATAGTCACTTGGCAAGTATACTGAACTTGATTGAAAATAAATGCATATAGCGACTGCAATTAGGTTGAGACCAATGAATAAGTATATATAACGAATGCTTAAATCATTTGGCACATAAATCATCTGATGCAAGTACAAAAACAAATCAATGAAAACCCCAAAAATGACAGAAAGAGCAATGGTTTTGACAATCATTCCCACGGTGAATTTCATTTTCATAAAATAGCTAAACAGAACCGCAAAGAAGTACAAAATAATGAGGCATACACCGACGGAAAACGGTAATATATATTCAAGATTTTCCGCAGCAGATGTCCAAGGTGCACTTCCTAAGTTACTGATTATCATAAAACTATTGCCTAAAGCATTTAAAGGTATAGCTATTACAAACCATAATGAATTTAAAGATAGTACTCTCATCCAGACCTCCAATTACTCCTGCTCGCTAAAATAGACTGCCATACCTAATGGAACAGGTTAATACCCAATAACTTTTTTCTGCCATTCGGTCGGCCTGCTCTACTTAAATGTTAATACCTGAATATGATTAAATCATATAAGTTTCCAGACTTCTATCCAGTTGATTTTCGGCAGTGACCGAAAATCTTTTGATTGAACAAAGGTAGACAAAACGACACGCCTGGCTGAAGTTTCTTTTCGTGCGGCACTACTCCAAAATCGCGCGACGGTCCTTTGAATTCGTGCGGCACTACTCCAAAATCGCGCGACGGTCCTTTGAATTCGTGCGGCACTACTCCAAAATCGCGCGACGGTCCTTTGAATTCGCGCGGCACTACTCCAAAATCGCGCGACGGTCCTTTGAATTCGCGCGGCACCACTCCGAAATCGCGCGACGATCCTTGATTTTGCGTCGAGTTTCACAACATGGGCACGAAAATCAAATGATGAACGCGAACGGAGAAAAATGTCCTGATCCCTAAACACGCCCCGATAATGTTCAAGCACCCCTTTTCACCCCTACAATCGAAAAAAACCTGGAAATAGGGGCGTCTTCCGGCCGAAAAACTTTAAAAATATTTTTCAGTCTCACGCCCCCAAATGCTCAATAATTTCGATTATCGTTATAAAGAGGGGGAGCCATAAAAAGTATGTAGATCAAACCTGTTTTGGTCGTTGAAACCTATTTCACATTCAAAACGTATGTGACATAGAACCAAAAAAGGGAGCGGGTTTGATGAAGCGGATTAGCAAAAAACGGACAAAGGCTTTTATGATTGACTTCGCGATTTCAACAGCTGTCACAGCCGGGGTGGAATATTTTCTAAGGAAGAAAGTGAAGAATGAAGCTGTTCATGCTTTGATTACGCCAACAGTTATCATGTGGACGCTGGAATATGCCCAGCTGCGCCGTAACGGTCAAACGCTTGGCTATAAGCAACAAGGACTTGTCCTGGAGGATGCGGATGGTTCAGAGCTATCATCTCGCCAAATAGTCAAGCGTATGGCATATCGCGATACAATCGGCGGATTCAGTTATCTGAAAAACCCAAAAGGCTTTGCGGATCAAGATGGGGGAACCATGCCGCAGGATCGCTATGCCCATACGAGCGTTAGAGCGGATATTTCAGGTTGAATAAATAATCAAGAAACTAGCCCTGCTATCCAAAGCACTGATAACAGGGCTGCCGAATGGGAACACGCAAAGCGCTATGTCGCTTTGCGTGTTCCTTTCATAATCAGGCTGATGATGAAAATCAAAATAATTGCGCCGATTAATGCCGGGATGATGGCAAAGCCGCCAATGACTGGTCCAAAATCCCCCATTAAAGCGGAACCAATCCATGCGCCGACAATACCGGCGATGATGTTGCCAATGACACCACCGGGCACGTCTTTTCCGACGATTAAGCTGGCGATCCAGCCTAAAATACCTCCGACAATCAGACTCCAGATAAAGCTCATCATTGTTGCTACCTCCTCGTTTAAAGCTATTATGGCGTTGCGGTTAGTAATATCCTGAATTGGATATGTTTAAACAGGACGTTTCCAGATCCCCCCAACGATACATTGACCCGAATGTTTTGCAAACGTCTGATGAAAGCTTCCGAGTATGATATAATGAAGATTCCGTCATCGTTCATAGAACATAGAAAGAAGGCAGGATAGTATGGCTCATGTATTTCGCTGGTCGGTTTACTTTATCGGGCTCATGATTTTCAGTCTGGGGATCACCATTTCGGTGAATGTGCAGCATCTGGGTATCCACCCGTGGGACGTCTTGAATGTGGCCTTATTTGACTTAATTGGGTTGTCCATCGGTTCCTGGGCAATTATCATTTCCTTTATCTTGATCATCATCTCCTGGATATTGGATAAATCTTATATTAAAATCGGCACATTTTTAAATGCTGTTCTCATTGGCGCTTTTGTTGATCTGTATATGTGGCTGGATTTTCTACCGCATGCAACGCACACGTGGGTGGATATCGTCATTATTTTGGCCGGCATTGTCGTTATGGGGCTGGGCGGGGGCATTTATAATGCAGCAGGCGTTGGTTCGGGCCCGCGTGACGGGTTTATGCTGTCGATCTCCGATAAAACCGGGAAATCGATCGGCAAGGTGCGTATCATCACGGAAACCGGCGTTCTCTTGATTGGATTGCTGCTGGGCGGACCTGTCTTTATTTTCACCTTTGTTTTCACCTTTATTCAAAGCCCGATTTTTGAATTGACGTACCTGCGCATGCGTCCGGTTGTGGACCGTATGACGCTAGCGAAAAAGCATTATTCAAACTCAAGCAGCACAGGCTGACAGGGGCGTGCAGCATAACCATAGATAAAACAGGGGAACGCTAAAACTGATTCCCTGTTTTATCGATAGGCGTTTCCCGTCGGCGTTTAGAGTATGTTATAGTGGTAGAAAAGAGGCAGGGGGACTTAAAAATGGAACAGCAATCGTTTTATATCTATCGGGCCAACGGGAAACCCATTCAGATCCATGTGCAAAGAGTAGTCCTGTATCGCCAGGCTGAAATCATCGAAGCGTTAAGCGATCAAAACAACATGTATTATCTGTTTTTTTATAAACATGATTTTCTTACAGCTGCCAAAGCAACAAAGCTAAGGCACCGCTCGTTCATCGCGTCTGCCTTTAAACAGGGGATGGTTTTTGACGCCCCGCACCCGTTTATCGATGTCCTGCTCTCCGAAAACCACCCGTGCCGCATTACCCGCTTCGATTCACTGCTGAAGAAACTTGATAATCATTACACACCCCAGGAAAAGGCCTGTATCTTAACATTCTTTGAATCCTTCATTTCAAAAAAGCGTTTGTTTAATGAAATCAAATCGATATTTTATATTTACCGCCGGAATGGGCAGAACTTTTTGGGCTACCGGATTGTCCGGATTTTAATGGACTTTGCGCCGGGCCATGACTTTGTCAAACAGCTTTCGGGTGACAGGCGCTTCAGGGAATATGCCGATTTGTATCATCACAAATCAGCTGACATACTGGCTCAAGATCCGATTTTTACCGAGAAAGTGTTGTATGCCGAAAAAGATAAAGACCACTATTTTGAGCAGCTAATACCCTTTCTGGATGAAGCGTCAAGATGGATGGATATGATGGCCCTGTATGGCAACAGATTGACAGAGAATCCGTCAAAGAAAAACTACGACCCGCTCATAAAACTTTTGGACGAACATTTGAATAAACAGCACACCATGCAAATGCTGGAAAGTTTATATCGCCAATTACCTCACTATGCTCCGCTGAAACAGGATCTATTGAAAAAATATATTGACCTGAATCAACTTGAAAATGTCTTGAATATCCTGGATGATTCAGATGTTAAGCTTGATGCCTCACAATCTGAATCCATAAACGACATGCTTGAACAATTAGACCTGGAGACGCTTTCCCTAACGTCAAAACAGCTGCAAACCTTATTTAAATTGACAATTGATTTGACCCCGAAGACAGCTGAACATTTTATCCACCAATACGTTGCTCAGCTAATGAACACATACGAGCCATCCGTTATCAAAAAGTTGCTGAAACCCTTTATTGAATCTCGCGCAGTCCATCCGGTCTATCTAAAAATGGATGCATTGGTAACATACAATGATGATCTGGATCAGATGCAGCTGCTTGGGGAGTTGTATTATGAATTCAGCCAGCGGGATCAGGCCATTGAGTGCTTTAGCTGGGAGATGGAACTGAAACCGGAAGATCCGAAGCCGCTCAAATGGTTAGCAAAAGTTTATCAGGAATTGGGAATGAAGCAGGAAGCAGCGGCCTACAGACAACTGTGTGTTAACCTGCAAAAAAGGGCGTAAACTATTAATAGAAGGCGTTTAGAAAGATCCTGATTCGTTCCAATATCATTCATGGGCTTAAATTATTGTATAACGAAACAACCGATGAGGAAATTAAGACAACCTCTTTGGATTGGAAAAGGAAGACGACGCGCCATATAAAAAGAAATACACCTCCGTATGGAAAAAGACATAAATACACTATAACCGCATCGTTTGTAAAATTGCCTGTAGCATGGTAATTTTTTTATAGACATGATAGAGGTGACTTTATTTATACAATGCTCTAAATCGATGGAAAGTGGCATATAATAGTGTTAAAAACTGGAGGGGAGTAACATGAAAATAATCGTTGCTGGGGGAGATGGCTTTTGTGGCTGGCCGACAGCGCTTTATTTATCAAAGCAGGGCCATGATGTCGCCATTGTAGATAGTATGGTCAGACGTGAAATGGATAACGAACTGCATTCGAATTCATTGACACCGATTGCCTCGCTGGAAGAGCGTGTCGCCAAGTGGAAAGAATTGACCGGAAACGACATCCGTACATACGAAGGGGATTTAACGCACTATGATTTTCTGCGTGAAGTGTTGAAACAGGAAATGCCTGATGCGTTTGTGCATTTTGCTGAACAGCGCTCGGCCCCTTATTCGATGATTGACCGGGAACATGCTGTTTATACCCAGACAAACAATGTTGCCGGTACGCTGAATGTTCTTTACGGCATTAAAGAATTTGTCCCGGATTGCCATTTAATCAAGCTGGGGACAATGGGTGAATATGGAACGCCGAATATTCCGATTGAAGAAGGGTATATTGAGATTGAGCACAAGGGCAGAAAAGATGTCCTGCCATACCCGAAACAGCCCGGCTCATTTTATCACCTTTCCAAAGTGCATGACAGCCATAATATGACGTTTGCCTGCAAAATCTGGGGCATCCGGGCAACGGATTTGAACCAGGGCGTCGTCTATGGGCTGGAGACAGATGAAACGAAAATGGATCCAGTGCTGACGAATCGCCTTGACTATGACGGGGTGTTTGGGACGGCGTTGAACCGGTTTATCATCCAGTCCGCGATTGGCCATGATATCACGGTATACGGAAAAGGCGGCCAGACACGTGGTTTTCTGAACATTGAGGATACCGTCCGCTGTATCGAAATTGCCGCCGAAAATCCGGCTGACCAAGGTGAATTCCGGGTGTTCAACCAGTTCACGGAAGAATTCTCAGTCGGCGAGCTGGCCGAAAAAGTTCAAAAGGTGGCACAGGAAGAGGGCTGCGAAACAACTATCGCCAATCTGGACAATCCGCGCGTTGAACTGGAAGCACACTTTTTCCAGGCTGAAAATACAAAACTGCGGGATCTAGGACTGGAACCGCACTTGCTGGATGATGACGTGATCCGTGCGATCTTTAGAACGGTGGTGCGGCATAAAGACCGGGTCATTAAGGACAATGTGCTACCGCAAGTATCGTGGCGATAGAACAACTCAGCTACCGCCTCGTTTTTCTAGAGGTCAGATGGATGGACATCGGTGAATTAGCCGATGTCCATCTTGAAACGCCAAAGCAAATCAACAAACTTTAACCAGAACAATATTGAGGAAGTGTCTTCATTGAAAATAGCCATTATCACGGAGACGTTCGTACCTTCTACAGACGGTGTGGTGACACGTTTAAAGGCTTGTATTCGTTACATTAAAAAGCAGGGCCATGATGTCCGGGTTATCGCACCGGACCTTGGCGTGTATGAATTTGAGGGCGTAACAATTGAGGGGGTGCCGGCACGTACGCTCCCCCTTTATCGTTCCAAAAAATTTTCGCTGCCGACCCGAAAAGTCAAAAAGATGCTTGAAGCCTATAATCCGGATGTCGTCCATGTCGTCAATCCGGCACTCGTTGGCATGTCCGGGGTTTATTACGCCAAGAAGCTCGGCTACCCGATGCTTGCTTCATTTCATACGCAAGTGCCGAAATACGCGGATTACTATAACCTCCCTATGTTCAAAGGGCTGTTATGGTGGTATTTTCGCAAACTTCATAATCAAGCGGAGCTGAATTTGTGCACGTCGGAAGCCGTCAGGGAAGAATTGGTGGAACAGCATTTTCATAATGTGCGTGTCTGGAAGCGTGGTGTGGACACCGAGTTGTTCGATCCGTCCAAATATGATAAAGCGATAAGGGAAAAGCTCTCGAATGGACAAGCTGATAAAAAGTTGCTGCTGTATGTCGGCAGGCTGGCACCGGAGAAGGAAATCGAAAAAATCAAATCTGTTCTGGACGCATCGGATGAATTTGTGTTGGCCATTGTCGGTGATGGTCCGCATCGTCAAACGCTGGAAAAGCATTTTGCGGGTACCAATACCGTCTTCACCGGCTTTATGCATGGCGAAGAGTTGGCGAAAGCGTATGCCTCCTCGGATGTTTTTGTTTTTCCGTCCACGACTGAAACGCTCGGTCTGGTGATTACCGAGGCGATGGCATCAGGCTTGCCGCTGGTTGCCGCTAGAAGTGGTCCGACGTGTGAACAGATTGAGGACGGTCGCACAGGGCTACTTTATGATAAGGACAAGCAGGGTGACTTTAAAGACACCGTTCTCCGGTTTGCGGATGAAACATTGCGCAAGCGGCTAGCAAGGGCAGCCCGTAGCGATATCGCCGAAATGGGCTGGGATGCCCAGTCGAAGCAAATCCTTGATTATTACAAGGAAATCGCCGGAGAAAATGGCACAACGGTTAAGGATGATCATATGGACGCGTCTGATCTGAGAACGGAGAATGAATAGAGCTGCCCGAGTGCGTGTGGGCAGACGCCAAACGATACGAACCACAAGAGGAATGCCATGGCACAACAAAAACGAAAACGGGGCCCGTTACAATTTCTGCAATTTGGCGTTATCGGTTTTGCCAATGCAGGGATTGATATCGGCACCTTGAATCTGCTATTACTGTTATTTCATACGGATAACCGCATGTTGCTTTTATTGTACAACTCCATTGCCTATACACTTGCTGTAGTGAACAGTTACTTCTGGAATGCGAATATCACGTTTAAACGCTCGGCAAAGGGCAGCAACCGCCAGCGTTTTTTGTTCATCGCGCAGGGTCTTATTAGTCTGGGCGTCAGCAACCTTGTTTTCCTTGGTGTCAATGATTTGCTGGAGCTCACGGCTTTTCCCAACTGGCTTCGCTATAATACCGCCAAAGGACTGGCGATGCTTCTCTCATTTCTTGCGAGTTTTTTCATGGTGAAATATTTTGTGTTCAGGGATTTTGGAAAAAAGCATATTAAGAACAACGACTGAGCTTGAGAACCGGCTCAGTTTTTTATTTTCATGTTAAAACTCAAAATTATGGTTGATTGTTTATGGGTGGCCTCGTTCGATTTCGGGACGCATTCGGTTGATTTTGCACGCTGCTCGCGCTCTACTTTGATGTCGCCTTGTACGATTTCAAGTGCGTCTCCCCCTAATTTTGGATCTCCCGCACCAGGCCTGTAAAACTTGTCGTATGCCGAGTTTTTCAAATATTTAGGCTCTAAGTACTAGAAAAAATTCAGAAAACATATATAATATAAGTACATAGCCCATTTTACAACGTTTTAAAAGCTGAAAATCGAAAAATACGACAGAGAGGAGGTAACAGTGTGAACACGGACATATCGTTACTGTTTCAGAATGTGCTGAAGAACGGAATTAGGGAAATGGTCTTCATTATTAATGTGGACGAAGCGGCACAATTCCATTATGCATTTTTAAATGAAGCGGCGAAAGAGCAGACAAAACTCACGGAAGACGTGATTGGGAGAACATTTCATGATGTTTATCCTGTGAAGATAGCAGATCATTTGGCTTCACAATACAGAAAAGTGCTTGATACAGAGGAAAGCGTGACATATGAAGACAGCTACGAATCGCCGGCAGGCATCAAATATTCAGAAACCACGTTAACCCCGCTTTTTGAAAACGGACGATGCAGTCATATTACGGCGTTCGTCAAAGATATTACCAGACATAAATTAAACGAATTCAAGTTGCGGAATTCGCGGCACGAATTGGACCGGAATAAGCAAAAATACCGGGAAAGTGAAGATCAGTTGCGGATCATTACGGATAACTCCAATGATTTAATCACGATGATCAATCAGGACGGCTATATTGATTATGTCTCACCATCTTATAAAAATGTGCTTGATCATGATCCGGACGATTATATTAACAAACATTTCCTGTATAATGTTCATGAGGATGATACCGAACGGCTGCTGGATTCGTTCGCTGATTCAGTAAAGACGCAGACGACATGGCAGGATCAATTCAGACAGAAGAATCGTGCGGGACAATACATATGGTCGGAACTGCGCGGCAGCCCGGTTTACGATGAGGAAGATGCATTCACCCATATGGTTGTGGTGTCCCGTAATATTACGGTCCGGAAAGACTATGAACTGCAGTTGCAGCACATGGCTTATCATGACCCACTGACAGGGCTGCCGAACCGCCGTTACTTCATGGAACAGCTGTCAAAACAGATCGACGCTATCAAAGGGACGAAACGACGCATGGCGATCATGATGTTGGATCTGGATCAATTTAAAACCATTAACGATCGGCTGGGGCATGATATTGGAGATAAAGCAATTCGGGAATTTGGTCATCGGGTCAACCGGATCATCCGGGACAATGATATGCTGGCACGGCTCGGTGGTGATGAGTTCACACTGATGCTGCCGAATGTTAGTGCAAGAGACGATGTAATCCAAGTGGCTGACCGCATTCAACAGGCGGTCAATGAGACGTGGTGTATCGAGGATCATGCATTCAGTACAACGACCAGTCTGGGAATTGTTATATCGTCACCGTGTTCACCTGAGTTGCCAAATACGCTGCTCAAGTATGTTGACAACCAGCTCTATAAGGCAAAACAGTCCGGAAAAAATAATTATCAAATTTATGATTTTACAAACGATGAATCGATTTAAGACCAATCCCTGAAATGAATAGAATCCCACTAAATAAGAATCCTATTTAGTACCTGTAGCAACGTTTGTGGAGGTTTGAAAAAATGGGATTCATTGAACGCGTAAAAAAAGGAAATACGTCTTCCGGCATGGCTTCCCTCGGCAATATATTTCTAGTGGGTATAAAAGGTGTTGCTGCTTTTTTCAGCGGCAGCGGGTCGATGTTTGCCACAACGATGCACTCACTGGCCGATGCTGTAAACCAGGGCTTTGTCTTTATAGGCAGTGTATTGGCGGAAAGCCCACCGTCCGAACGGTTTCCGATGGGTTTTGGACGAGTCATCAATATATTTTGCATGGTTGCCGTTGTGGTTGTGACGGTGATGGCTTATGAAACCATTAAAGAAGGGTGGCACCTGCTTTGGAATCCGTCTGAATCTGGGAATATCTGGCTTAACATTGGTGTGCTTGTTGCTTCTTTTCTCATTGATGGGTATGTTTTAATCAAAGCGATGAAAGAAATCACGAATGAAACATCGGGAGAGCACGATGGGTGGATTGTGACAAGAGCTTTTAAAAGTGCACAGCGGGCAGCACCAGCGACAAGGCTAGTGTTTTATGAGGATCTTGTGGCGACATCTGGTGCGGTCTTTGCGTTGCTCGGTGTATTGCTGGCACAGCTGTTTGGCGTTTTGCGAGCGGACGGTATTTTCACGATGTTGATCGGTGTCTTGATGTTATTTGTTGCGTTCCGGGTCGGTTATGACAATATGGTCGGGCTCATCGGTGTGTCTGCACCGGCGGAAGTGGAAAAAAAGATCAAGGATTTACTGCTGGCGGAAGATGACGTTGTTGATATTTATAAAATGCGGGTGCTTCAGGAAGGACGGCAATACCACGTGGAAGGGACGGTGGAATTGGCGAAAGGACTGTCACTGGCTGAAGCGGATGATATCAAATTTTCATTAACCGATAAATTGCTGCGATCCTCAGAAGTGGCCGATGTCGTATTGGGTATCATAGAAGATGACGATCAATAATTGAGCAATTAAACGGATAGGATACAGAAACCCTGAAGAGAATCAGTGTGCTACTGATTCTCTTATGTGATGGTATCTGTATCTTGTATCATGTCAGTTTGGACCGGCTGTGAGGTGTCCCGGTCCACATCGTAATGATCGATGACATATTGTAAAGCGAACCAGCCGGCGATCAATATGGCTAACGTTCCGGTAATAACGAGCAATACAACTTTTTTCCCCACTGAAGAGCCCCCCCTTATAATCCCTGTCATAAGATTAGCAAATGCGGCGTCTGCTGTAAATTCATCTAGAAAACCGTTATAAATTGTTCACAGCACCGGCAACATCATAGTCAGCCAAATCAATTGCCAATTCGTTTCCGAGTGCCAGATTGGCGAGCTGGATTCCGACAAACGGTCCGGTTGTCAGGCCGGACGAACCGAGTCCATTGCCAATGAGAAGCCCATCAATACCGGGGAGCGGACCCATAACCGGCAAAAATCCCGGGGTATGCGGGCGAAACCCGACACGTGCTTCAAGAACTGTGCTATCCGCAAGCCCTGGCCCGATGTCTAGGGCTTTGGCCAAAATTTCATTCAATCCCCCGGCCGTTATCCGGTTGTCAAAACCAACATCATCTTCGTGGGTGGCACCAATAATAATCCGGTCGTCCCATGTCAGCATGAATTGGTCATTGGGCGGCATCACAACAGGCCAGTTGGATGTGTCCAACCCCGGCGACTGTAAATGCAGGATTTGCGCTTTTTGTGCTGTGCCATTAAACTGAATAGTTAAGGGTTTCAGTAATTCGTGCATCCAAGCGCCACATGCCGCGATGACTTGGTCGGCTTCTATTGCTTCGCCGTTTACCGTCACGCCTTTTATACGAAAACCGTTTTTGATAAGCTGGGCATCACCATGTATGACGGTTGCGTTATGTTTTTGAGCGCCACGTATGAGCGCATCCCGTAATGCCCGGCCGTTAACCCGGGCAGCGCCGCTGACATGGACGGACGCATAGTCCTCAGCAAGGTGGGGAAATAGATCGTTCGTTTGTTGGGCATCAAGCAGGCTCACGTTCCCGATCTCGGGTGCGTCCTCCCGGCGTTTCAGGGCGCGATCTTTTTTGGCGATGAGTTTCTGTTCATCGGTATGAATGCTGATCGCGCCGGTTTGGGCATAGCCTGTTTCCGTTTCACCATCAGCAGCGAGTTCCCGGATTAAATCCTGATAAATCCGTGCGCCGCCCTTGGCCAATCGATACCATGCTTTATTCCGGCGCTGGGAGAGCCATGGACAAATGATGCCGGCCGCAGCATCGGTTGCCTGGCCGGGATCATGCCGGTCGATGATGACAACGTCTGCGCCGGACTTGGCCAGTTTGTAGGCTGCCGAGGCACCCAGAATGCCGGCGCCAATGACAATCATTTTATTCATGAAAACATCCTTTCAGAGTTCCCTTCATCAACGATAAGTGAAACGCCATTGATTGTGACGTTGTTTTCAATGATACATAACAAATGATAAAAGGGAAAGGTGTTTGAAAGCCATGTACGACAATATCATTGCCAGAATCTTATTTGTCATCGGGATTGCCCAGATGGAGGGTTGATTATCGGAGTGATCATCACGATGGGGCGAATGTGTATTATGCGGGAGCAGGCTGGTCCATCTTTTTTGTCTGGACGGCCGGTGGGTTTATAACTGGTATGCTGTTCATTGGTTTTGCCGAAAACATTCGTTTGCTGCAGCGTATCCATGACAAACTCGGATCAGAATCAGTCAGTAACAAGGAAAAGCGGCAGCCCGTACAGAAAATGAACGACCTGCGTGTATCATCGAGATTGGTTGAGGATGAGAAAGCGACAATTGATTCACTTTATGATCATTACCCGGATGAGTTGATTGTGGAACTCGTTCGATCACCAAAAGAGGATTACTGTTTGGTCCGGTTTAAAAGCGGGCATGATTATTATGTAAGGGTTGTTTATGCCGGGGGGTTTGGCGTTCAGGAAACAGACGATCCTGCTATCAGACAATCCATCATTGAATGGTATAATGAAAAGACTCACGACAGCAGAAGTGGCGTAAGCGGTACATCAACATGTACAGCCGAGACGTCATAATGTGAGGAACAGATCAAGGTTAGGGGTGTCATTTTGACTGGGAGGAAATTTATGAAAATGGGCTGGTTCGGTTGGACATTGACAAGCGTTATCGCTGTAACGGTCCTTGGTTCGGTATTATTCTTTTTTAATCTATTTGATTTGCGACCGGCGTCTTTATTGAATGATAGTGACAATCAGGCAACCGAAGCGGAGGATTTGTCAGACGATGAGGTGGCCAATGTTGAGGAAGTACGGGAGGAAGTGGGACAAGAACATCAGGATATCGGGCAGTTTGTCTCGGATGCGCACGATTTTTATAATGAGACAACCGGTTATGGTGCTATTTCCTCACTTGATTGGTCCGAACAGCGGGAAGAAGCAGATGTCATTCTGGAAACACTAGATGCGGAATTGCCGGATGTGACGGATGAGACACTGCAGGACGATCTGGAGCATATTCAGGAATTGGCGGAAAACGTTAAAAATGAGGAAGAATCCGAAGTTATCCGCGACCTCCACCGTATGTTCCATGATCTCGATATTGCATTAAATAACTATAATACCTATGATAAAATCTGGAATGCAACGGAAACATTGACTAGCACTAATTAGTGTTCATTCGACATATTTTCTGATAATCTAATAAAAGGGTTTAAGATTAAATGCATTAAAGGAGTAATGGATAATGGATAAGACGTTAATTTTCGGACACAAAAGCCCGGACACAGATACGATTTGTTCAGCATTGGTCTATGCGGATTTAAAAAATGCACTTGGTCTGGAAGCGCGTCCTGTACGCCTTGGTGACGTAAACAAAGAAACACAATTTGCGCTTGATCGTTTCGGTGTAGAGGCACCGGAACTGATTGAAAAAGTGGATGACGATGTTGATAACGTCATTCTGGTCGATCATAATGAATTTCAGCAAAGCGTCGACAATATTCAGGATGTCCACATCTCAGAGGTGATTGATCACCACCGTGTGGCCAATTTTGAAACGAAAGAACCGCTTTATTTCCGAGTAGAGCCTGTTGGATGCACAGCGACGATTTTGAATAAAATGCACAAAGAAAATGCTGTCATTTTATCCAAAGAAAATGCCGGCTTGCTCCTGTCTGCCATCATCTCAGATTCGCTGCTGTTAAAATCGCCGACATGCACACAGGCTGATAAGGAGGCTGCCCATGAACTGGCAGAAATTGCCGGTGTGGATCTTGAAACATATGGCCTGGAAATGCTGAAAGCCGGTGCCGACTTAAGTGATAAGTCAGCACTTGACCTGGTAACGATGGATGCCAAAGAATTTACAATCGGTGAGGCCAACGTACAAATCGCACAGGTGAATGCGGTGGACACGAGCCAGATTTATGAATCACAGGCTGCGATTGAACAAGAAATGAAACGACTCATCAGCGACAAAGGACTGGAATTATTCCTGTTCGTTGCGACTGATTTTTTGGAAAACGATTCAGATGTCCTCGCATTGGGCAGTGCGAAAGAAAAAGTTGAAAAAGCATTTGACGTGTCACTGGATGCGAATAATCGGGCGCTTTTGAAAGGCGTTGTCTCCCGTAAGAAACAAATTGTTACAAATCTGAGCGAGCAATTCTAATCAAAACGGAACGTAAAGCAGCGAGAAATAGGGCGACTGAAAGAGTCCAATATTTTTTAAATACCATCCCACCTTTTTTTCTGATATCGAAAAAAGGGTGGGATGTTTTCTTAAAATAAACTAAAGATAAATATATAACTAATCTGGAATAAAAAAGAGGCTGGGGGATAACGGGTCAACACCAAAATCTAGGGTTGAAATATATGAATAAATATGGTATTACCAACTAGATAGCGGAGGAAAAACATGTAGACTCCTGTGGGAAAGCGCAGTGTAGACCTGAGCAGAAAAAAGCGAACTTCTTTTTTCGAGGAGGCTGAGCTCGGGGCCCACGGAAAGCGTAGTGTTTTTCCGTAGCGATCGCTATAATCAAATTAAATTTGATTTGTCAACCATAGATTATGGTGAAGAGCCGAGATAACTAGCCAAAAATAACTTAAAAATGGTCCCGATCATCGGTTTTTGATGGTCGGGACCAGATTATTTCCATTATCTTTTGTTTGATTTATAGCCATGGCGGTGTACTTCCTCAAGCTTACCGCTATGAACACAAACCCCAATTCACTTTCTGCTTATTAGAAGGTATCTTATTGCGTACCTTATTATAAAGTTTTATTTCTGGGTTTCCAACCTCTGCATTAGTGATAGCATAATATTTTTTCTTATCCTGATTTTCTGTTCCGCCTGTGAAACAAGCTTCTATTAACTTATTTCTTTACGGTGCCTGCGTCCTTCGAATGAACGCCATGACGGTAATAGTCCTTATACTCAGGCTTCATTGGTTTTTGTCCACGGATGATGTCGGCTGCTTTTTCTGCCAACATCAACACCGGTGCATGGATATTTCCATTCGTTGTGTGTGGCATAGCAGAAGCATCCACTACCCGTACATTGTCTAAGCCATGAACCTTCATGGTAAGCGGATCGACGACAGCCATCGGATCTGAATCGGGACCCATTTTGGCCGTGCAGGATGGATGGAGTGCCGTCTCGGCATCATTTGCTACCCACTCCAGGATCTCCTCATCCGTTTGGACAGAAGGCCCTGGTGAAATTTCGCCCGAATTGTAAGGCGCTAACGCCGGTTGTGAAATGATGTCCCGTGAAACGCGTACCGCTTCAATCCACTCACGCCGGTCCTCTTCGGTAGATAGATAGTTAAATACGATACTTGGATGCTGAAAAGGATCGCGCGAACGAATCTTCAGGCTTCCTCGGGAGTTGGAATACATCGGTCCGACATGTACCTGGAATCCATGCTCCGCGTCCGCTTTTTGCCCGTCATACCGAACCGCAAGCGGCAGGAAATGGAACATCAGATTCGGATAATCAACGTCTTCATTCGAACGGACGAAACCGCCGCCTTCAAAATGGTTCGATGCTGCGGGGCCGGTACGCCCAAGCAGCCATTGCAGACCGATCCAAGGCATTTTTGCTTTATTTAAGCTCGGTTGTTCCGAAACAGGCTTTGGACAAGCGTGCTGAATATATACTTCGAGATGATCTTCAAGATTTTCACCTACACCCGGCAAATCAACAATCGGGTCAATGCCAAGTGAGCGAAGATGGTCAGCGTCTCCTACACCGGATAATTGAAGTAGCTGCGGCGTGTTGAATGCGCCACCGGCAAGGATCACTTCGCCCGCGTTAACATGGTACGTTTTTCCATTCTTTTGGTATGTCACACCATTAGCTCGGGTACCATCAAAATCAATATTCGTAACAAAAGCACGCGTCTCTACTGTAAGGTTTTTGCGTCGCATAGCAGGCCGCAAATAGGCACGTGATGCAGACACGCGTCTTCCATTATGCACATGGCTGTCGAATGGACCAAACCCTTCCTGACGAAAACCATTCACATCGGGTGTTCTTGAATAACCAGCCTCTTCAGCTGCATCAAAGAAAGCCTGAAATAACGGGTTCGTTGCAGGACCGCGCTTCAATTTCACTGGACCATGATGGCCGCGGTGCTCATCAGATGGTTCTGCTCCAAAGGTTGTTTCCAGTCGTTTAAAATACGGCAGACAATGGGCATAGTCCCACGTTTCCATACCTGGGTCAGATCCCCACCGTTCATAGTCCATCGGGTTGCCACGCTGATAAATCATACCATTGATTGAACTCGATCCTCCGAGTACTTTCCCCCTGGCATGCGCAACACGGCGCCCATTCATATAAGGTTCTGCGTCCGTGGAATAGATCCAGTCATAAAAGCGATTGCCGGATGGGAACATCAAAGCTGCTGGCATTTGAATAAACAGATCCCATGGATAATCACTGCGCCCCGCTTCCAGAACAAGAACATTGCTCGATTTATCTTGACTTAGACGGTTGCCTAGTATAGAACCCGCACTGCCGCCACCAACGATTACATAGTCATATGTTTGATTCATCTGTAAAACCTCCTTGAAGATTGTAAATAGAATACAGTGTGCAAACTAACTCGAAAACATTCATCCAAAACTTCTTCTTGATCATTTTTGAGTGATAGGAATAGACCTTTCACGAATCTTGATCGGATGATTCGTAACCCATTTCTTGTGGATGAACATCTTTCGTCACTCTAACTGTCCATTAAAGTTAATTTTGTTAAATATCTTCTTAATATATTAAACAAAATAAATATAACATTATCTATTAAAATTGTAAACCTCGAGTTAATTATGATTTGCATCAAGTTTATCCTGTTAAAAATAAAAGTTGACAATTGGAAGATTGGTGTCCAGGTTTGGATGAAGATTACTGCAGGTGGACAGGTCGGAACATTGATTGAGAAGCTTTACTAGATGCAATAGAAGAATTGATGGAGCGGATACTGATGAAATGATTGATACTGGGGAAGCTTATCAATATATTATAGATGCCTTCATCGAAATTGAAGCTAAGATGTATCAGGAAACATTAGAAAAACTCGGCATTTTCCTCGCTTTTTAGCAAAATGCCGAGTTTTGTCTATAACTGACTCAAAACCGCGCAGTTTAAATAATTTGGCTGATGAGCAAAAATAAAAGATCATCTATATTTAATTTATTTTAGTTACATATTTTTCGTAAATACGCTTTGATTTCTTTTTCAATGACTTGATTGTTGTATAAATTGGCATAAATGACAGATTCAAATACTAAGCCGTGAATGAATATTGTTAACGAATTTGCACTATCTTCAACATTAATGGGGTTATGAATATACCCGTTGTTATAAAGCATCCTTAAAATATCCTTTGCCAAATTAAGGTTTACTTCTCGAAATCTGTCTTTTGTCGCGTGGTATCCCGGGTTCATCGTTGCCATGATGGAAAATTTCATCCATATATCATTTTCCATTCTTTCTTCTTCGGTATTAGCTTGAACAATCTGTTTTAACATACGAACTGCGTTTTCAAATCCCCCTTGATTTACCTGAGCGACCTTTTGCATTCTCTCCTCAAACCTTTGATAGATAACATCCATTGCGAACATATAGATATCACTTTGTTTTGGAAAAAAGTATTGAACAGAACCTAAAGATAATTCTCCTTCTTTAGCAATTTCACGTAGTGTCGCTTGTTCGAAACCTGAATGATGAATGATACGAAACATTGCATCTACAATTTGATCTTTTCGTTCAGCATGATCTATTTTTTTCGGCATATGATAACTCCTTTGATTTTTTAAGTCACTTGTATTATAATGTTTTTAAGTCAATTGACCTAATAAAAAGGCAGGTATTTATATGGAAAATGTTTTACTTCAATGTATGACGATATTTTTTATAAGTATGGTTCCATTCCTTGAAGTATTTTTAACTGTTCCAACTGCAATCATTGTTTTCAATTTTCCACCTCTTGTAGCATTAATTGTAGCTATTCTCGGGAATGCGATTAGTGTTCTGCTTTTCGTATTTTTTGGAGCTGAAATTAACAACTTCTTTAACTCAGTATATAATAAACTTCGAAAGAGAGATAGAAGGCCTGTGGGAATAAATCCCCGAATAAAAAGAACTTTTGATCGTTTTGGAGCAACCGGTGTATGTTTTTTATCGTCTATTTTGTTTAGTAGTCAAGTTGGTGCTGGTGCCATAACGACGCTTGGAGCCTCCAGGCGTAAAGTGTTTATATGGACGAATCTGGGAGTAAGTACGCTGGCAGTCGTAATGGCAACATTATCTGTAGTGGCAGAAGGATTCGTTTCATCATTCGTGAATTTATAGTGGGTAGCATCAAAAATGCGGAAACTGTATGCTCAGGCAAAATTTAACACAATAAAAAAGGAGCCTCGTACGATAATCATGTTATCCCTTAAACAGCTCCTTATTCAACAATATGGTCCTTTAAAACAATAGTGAAGGCGCTTTTATTCCCATGTTTAAATGTCAAAAACTTCTTGTTCAGCAGTAAAAGCTTCCAAAGCTTGTTCATCAATGTTGTAGCCGATTCCAGATTTATCAGGTACGGTAATGACACCATCGTTTACAGTGACTTCCGGTTTGATAATGTCTTTTTCCCAATACAGCGATGACCCCGCAGTGTCCCCGGGGAGTGTGAACTGGGGCAGGGTGGTCAGGGCGATGTTATGTGCCCGGCCGACTCCGGCTTCCAGCATACCGCCGCACCATACATCAATCCCATTTTCACGGCACAAATCATGAATTTCTTTTGCTTCAGCCAAGCCGCCGACGCGTCCAATTTTCACATTAATAATCCGGCAGCTTTTCAATTCAATGGCTTTGCGTGCATCCTCAGCTGAATGAATGCTTTCATCGAGGCAGACAGGCGTTTGGATAGCAGCCTGCAATTTGGCGTGATCAACGATGTCATCATGTGCGAGCGGCTGTTCAATCATCATTAAATCAAGTTCATCGAGTTTTTTCAGCTGTTCGATATTATTCAGTGTGTAAGCGGCGTTAGCATCTGCCATAATTGGCGTATCCGGGAATTGTTTCCGTACTTCCTTGAGCACATCATAATCCCAGCCTGGTTTTATTTTGATTTTAATTCGTTTATAGCCCTGCTTTACTTGATGGCCGATTTTTTCCAACAAACCATCCACTGTTGGCTGGATTCCGAGACTGATGCCAACTTCAATTTTTTGTTTCGTACCGCCGAGTGCTTTAGCAAGTGTGATGTTCTGCTGCTTGGCATAGAGGTCCCAAATAGCGCCTTCAGCTGCGGCTTTTGCCATATTATTGCGTTTAATCGGTTTGAACAGTTCGCGTACTTCGCTGGGGTGACGGATTTCATTTTCCTGGAGTAATTTGATTAAGAAATCCTTGATCATATGTTCATTTGTCTTAACCGTTTCTTCAGTGTACCAGGGACTTGTGAAAGCCACTGTTTCGCCGAACCCGCGATTGCCGTTATCATCAGCTGCTTCGATAATGAAAAAGTCTTTGTCCTGTATCGTTCCAAAACTGGTGGTAAAAGGGTTTTTCAGTTGCATATTAAGCCGTCTTAGTGTAATGGATGTGATAGGCATTGCCATGAATAAAGCCTCCTGTCATTTAAAATGTATCATGGTTCCGTTGTTCTCACAATAATAATTAAATTCGGATACGAAGACTGAACTTTAAAAGGGGGCGGCTGAGGACGTTTATGAGCGGCTTTTTGATAATACAATCCGTTTGTATGGGTTATGATTGTTGTTTTACAGGGCCTGGTGTTACGATGAAAATGTATTATGAATTCAAGGAGTCGTGTCTGATGGTCAAAAAAGTAGCATTGTCGTTCAGTGGGGGAAAGGACAGCTGTCTGGCCTTTTATTATTTGCAGAAGCAGGGTCTGCAGGTGGCGTGCCTACTGACCACGGTCTGGAAAGAGAGTGGGGATACGGTTGCCCATAATGAAAAGCGCGGGCGTGTTTTGAATCAGGCGGATCGGCTTGGTATTCCGGTTCATTTTATCGAGACGGATTTTCATACATATACGTATGATTTTGTTTTTATGTTAGGTGAAATGAAGGAACGGCACGGCATTGATGGGGCTGCGTTTGGCGATATTTACCTTGAGGGTCATCGCAAGTGGGGTGAGCAGGTGGCACAAAAAGCTGGTGTTGAGCCTGTCTATCCTTTATGGCGAGATCAGCCGGAAGCTTTGGATTTGCTGCATGAATTTGTCGATGCAGGTTTTAAGGCAGAGGTCATCAAAGTTGATGCAGAAAAGTTGTCCGAGAGCTGGGTTGGGCGCTGGATTGACAAATCCTTTATTGACGATATTTTAAAATATGGGAATGTTTGCCCCATGGGTGAATCCGGTGAATATCATACTTACGTGCACGATGGACCGATTTTTCAGAGCGGGCGATAGGTAGAGAGGGGAAGAAGCGTGAAAGTGTTGAGCGTAACAGGCTATAAACCAAAGGAGATTAATATTTTCAAACATGATGACGAACGGATCGATATCATTAAAGCAGCAATTGAAAAGCGGCTGATCAGTTTTATTGAAGAAGGACTGGAATGGGTGCTTATTTCCGGGAAAATGGGTGTAGAGCTTTGGGCTGGCGAAGTGGCAATTGGGTTGCGGAACAGGTATGGCATAAAGCTTGCCCTCATCCCGCCATTTGAGAATCAGGAAGAACACTGGCCCGAACCGATTCAGCAGATTTATCAGGAACTGAGGGCGGCTGCCGACTTTTACAGACCGCTTTATAAAGGTGGCTACAGCGGACCTTATCAGTATCAGGCAAGCAACAAGTGGCTAATCGACAAAAGTGATGGCTGTCTTATGCTGCTTGATGAGGAATTTACCGGCAGCAATCGTTATTTTTACGAAGAAGCAACAAAAGCCGCACCAGGTGATTATCCCCTTTATTTCATTACCCCAGCTGACCTTGAGGACATGGTTGAGGAAATGCGGATGACCGATCCGGATTATTGGGGGTGAGCCTAGTTCGTTAAGAAAGTTGTGGCGCGATGGCTGAAATTGTCACAATTCCGGCTAAAGTTCACATGGAATTGGCTTATAAGGTGTCTATAGCTAAAGATATACTTCAAAAGGAAGACTTTGAAAAAAATAGGTAGTACCAGTGGAAGAAAATATAGGATTAATCTGGACAATCTATTAAAATCCCGAAGTTGGGAGCAAAATCCCGAAGTTCACAACGTCAACCCAGCCAAGCAATCAAAAAAACAACTTGGCCCAAAGCCAAGTTGCCTCCTTATAAGAATTCAAACTTTTTATTTTTACAGGAACCGCCCCTTGGGACGGCTCACTTTGTAATGATTTTAAAACCAATTAACGGGTTCAGGCTTCAAGTTTTGGAAGATATGCTTCGTTTCCTGATATTCTTCCAGGCCTGTTTTGCCAAGCTCACGGCCGATGCCTGATTGTTTATAGCCGCCCCATGGCGCATGCGGGAAGTAAAGGTTTACGTCGTTGATCCAAACGGTTCCCATCCGCATTTTGGCAACACAGCGCTCTGCTTTTCCAATGTCATTGGTGAAGACGCCGCCGGAAAGTCCATAAATCGAATCGTTGGCAAGCTGGATTGCTTCTTCTTCAGTTGTGAATTTTTCCACGGTGATGACCGGACCGAAGCCTTCGTCCTGCACGACACGCATGTCTGTCGAACAATTCGTCAATACAGTCGGCAAGTAGAAAAAGCCATTTTGCAGTCCCGGTTGATCTGGACGCCCGCCGCCGACAGCTACTGTTGCGCCTTCCTTTTTGCCGTTTTCAACATAATTGATGACTTTATTTAAATGTTCTTTTGAAATGAGGGGCCCCATTTGGGTTGATTCGTCAAAGCCACTGCCAAGCTTTATTGTATTCACGCGATCGACAAGGGCTTCCACAAAATCATCGTGAATGCTTTCTTCAATAATCAAACGGGTTCCCGCTGAACAAATTTGACCAGCGTGGAAAAATACCGCGTTCATAGCTTGGTCGACAGCTGTTTCGAATTCAGCATCGGCAAAAACGATATTCGGATTTTTACCGCCTAGTTCAAGTGCCAGATTTTTAACATTGGAGCTGGCTGCCTGCATGATCTTCTTGCCGGTTTCAATACCACCTGTAAATGAAATCAGATCAACATCGTCATTGTTAGATAGCTCTGCCCCTATTGAATTGCCGGGACCCAGCACCAAATTGATGACACCTTGAGGAACGCCAGCTTCTTGCATTAATTCAAATACTTTTATAGATGTAAGTGGTGTAATTTCGCTTGGCTTCATGACAAGTGTGTTGCCTGCTGCCAGTGCCGGTGCTAATTTCCATGATGCCTGCAGTAATGGATAGTTCCACGGTGTAATTTGACCGCAGACACCGACTGGCTCATGAATAACTCTGCTGGTTGAATTCGGAATAGGGGATTCGATGATTTCACCGCCGTCTTTATCTGCCATTTCAGCAAAGTAACGGAAAACACCAGCGATATCGTCCATGTCACCAAGGCTTTCCTCAACCGTTTTACCTGTGTTCAGTGATTCAAGCTCAGCAAGTTCTTCTTTGTCCCGTTCAATTAAGTCGGCAATTTTATGGACGATTTTACCGCGTACTGTTGCAGGCGTTGTTGCCCAATCGCCCTGGTCAAACGCCTTTCGTGCTGCAACAATGGCAGTTTTTGCATCAGCTTCATCACTCTCGGTTACTTTAGCAATGACTTCCTGATTAAAGGGATTAATGATGTCACGGGTGGCATTCGATTTGGATGTCACCCATGAGCCATCGATCAATTGTTTTTTTATGTTCATCAGTAAATCTCCTTTATCATTAATTTTATTAAAAAAATATTTAACGTTTTGAACAAATCTGACTTTATCATGCTATTTTTTATTTGTCAAAAAGAAAAATTCGGATGTCTATCGCGCCTTAACGGACACCAAGACCCCCATTTTAATTTTTAAGGAAATTAAAATTTTCTAAAATATCTTTCTGTACACGGGCGTAGGAGAACCAAAATATAAGAAGATTGTGCTGCTCTCAAGGTGCAGTGACCAAAAGTAAAATAAATAATTTCATTTTGGTATTTGACATATTTTGATTATACGTTATGATTTAATTTATAAAGAATATATTTAATGTATTTAATTAATTGAAAGTGAGGTGACATCTTGAGTGGTTCCAACGACGAAATGGCGAAGGAGAAATTGGAACAGGCAAAAGGATACGTTATAGAAGCTATTGCTGAAACGATGGATGTTTATGGTGTAACACCGGCAGCAGGAAAACTATATGCAACCATGTATTTCAAAGATCAGATGAATCTTGATGAAATGCGGGCAGAACTGGATATGAGCAAACCGAGCATGAGCACAAGTGTCCGAAAACTTCAGGAAATTGAAATGGTGAAAAAGAAATTCCAGCGTGGTTCGAGGAAACATACGTATGCGGCTGAAAAGAATTTTTTCCATACGTTTATGTCCTATTTCTGTCAAATGTGGGATCGTGAAGCTAAAATGAATATTGAAGCCGTTAAACAGGCCGAATTTGAATTAGATCAAATTTTTGAAGATGAACATGTTTCACAGGAATTAGTGGAAGAAGCGCGGGAAATATACGACCAGCTAAACCAATCCAAGACTTACTATCGCTGGCTTGAGCGATTGGTGGCAAGCATACGGTCAGAGGAAATTTATGAATTTTTGCCAAAGTATCCGGAAAAATAATACAACAAAAGGAGAGGTTATAATCTTTATGCATTCTCTTAGAAGTAAACTTTTGGTATTGGGACTGGCATTTGTCGTTATTTTAGCAGGATGTGGGGATAAGACCAATTCTCAAGCCAAAGATGACGGGAATTCCGGTAATGAATCATCTGGAGATAAAGGGACTATTGAGATGGCACAAATTAACTGGGCAGAAAATATTGCAGTCACCAATATGTGGAAGGTCATTTTAGAAGATAAAGGCTATGATGTTAATTTGAATATGCTTGACATGGGAGTTATCATGCAAGGATTGGCAGACGGTGATCTTGATATAAATCTGGAAGTCTGGCTCCCGGTACAAGACCAGGTTTACTTAGAAGAATATAAAGACGAGGTAACCTTTGCGGAGGAACCTTGGTACGATAATGCTAAAGTTGGTCTTGTTGTTCCGACATACTTGGAAGACATCAACAGTATTGATGATCTGAACGAAAATAAGGAAATGTTTGATGGTGAAATTACAGGTTTTGATGCGGGCGCAGGGACCATGGAAGTCACAAAAGATGAATTAATTCCGGAATATGACCTCGACTATGAATTGCTTCCTAGTTCTGAACCGGCCATGATATCTGAAATTGACCGGGCCATTAATAACGAAGAACCAATTGTTTCACCACTCTGGAGCCCGCATCGTGTTTTTGCTCAGTATGATTTGAAATTCCTCGAGGATCCGAAAAATGTCTATGGTGAAACAGAAAAAATTTATCATGCGACAAGACAAGGCTTTGATGAAGATTTTCCGGAGGTCAGCCAGTGGATGGAAAACTGGAAAATGGACGATGAAGCGATTGGTGAATTAATGACCTATGTAAATGATGCCGAGGAACCGATCGATGGTGCCGAAAAATGGGTTGAGGAAAACGAGGATCTGATCGATGAGTGGCTGACGGACTAGAAGAAATGCTAAAGTTTGCGGTGAATTCGCTAAAGTTCACAACTAAAACGCTAAAGTTCACAAATTAAACACTGTCATTTAAAAAGGAAGCCTCTGGTCGGGGCTTCCTTAAACGTATTACGGGTTCCACAAATAATCGAGCATCTCATCCTGGAACAGGCTCGTGTCAATGTTGCACGTTTCGGATTCGATCGCATATTGCCATCCGTAAACACGCGCATTTTCCGGCCCTTGCGGATTATAATCCGGGGCATTATCTTTTGCGGTTATTTCTTTTTGCGGGAACGCTGTCCATACGACGGTGTTTTCCTGTGCGTCCTGGTCCATCGCGTTATATGCTTCGAGCAGTTCACTGTCTTCATCAAACGCACCGTACAGAGCGGTTTCATAAGCTGATTCAGAAAGCGTGTCATACCAGCCTTGCATAAAGGCTGAATCAACCGGAAAACCAGGCTCGATATCACCAAATAGGGCGACGCCGTCAGGGATATCCAAGTCTTCTGCGTACGCAATCGCCTGCTCAGCCTCTTCGGCGCCATGATCATAGCCTGTTGCATCGCTGAAATGGTTGTAAATGACTAAAATCCGGGTATCGTTTTCATGCAGAAAATTGACTTCATCTTGATCCAATCCTTCTGAAACATCCCCCTTATCACCAAGATAGCGTCCCCACACTTCCGGCTCACCGAAGTTATCAGTGACACACTGATACTGGTTGTCATCCGTATAGCTGGCAGAGTCGACGCCCCAGTAAATGTCCTGCCCGCTATCACCATTCTGGTCGTTTTGATCCCCGTCTGATGGGGAATCAGACTGATCGGATGAACTGCTCAATAAAAAGGCCAGAATTAAAGGTGCTGCAATCAAAAGGCCTAATCCAATGAGATAATAAATTTGTGATCTGTGCATATAAGACCTCCCTTCAAGCCTTATTGCAGTGTATTGATGCAACGGGGAACGTGTATAGGCATAAAGAGAGGCTGTATTGAAAAAAGGCGCATATTCGGTCGGTTGTGCCGGCTTCCATAGACGATTTGTAAAAGCAAAGCAAGATAGTTTGTTTCTTCTTTTGACAACCTTTGTTACACTGAATGGATACGTATTAAAAAGAACTAAAAAGAACTTTTTGCCGGTAAACAGAGGCGGAAAGTTGATTTCGATATATGACTGTGACATGGAACAGAAAGGACGTGGTATCATGCGGCTGATACGTGCAGGCGTTCATTTTTATGTGATCGGTCTTATCATCCTAACGCTCGGCATCGCATTGACCATCCAGTCATCAATGGGTGCTTCGCCGTTTGATGCGCTCCTGGTCGGGCTGCACCGGACGTTTGGGCTGACGGTTGGCAGTTTTGAAATCATTGTTGGCTTGACAATGGTTCTTGGCAACGCCCTGGCAGAGAAAAAAAGGCCGGAATTTTTTGCCCTGATCACTTCGTTCGTGACCGGGGTTGGCATTGATACATGGTTATTTTTGCTTGGTGACATTGTTGTACCGGTGACGTGGTACGGCGAATGGGCAGCACTTCTGGCAGGGACAATTTTAATGGCACTTGGTGTGTCGTTTTATTTGCAGTCGAAAATCGCTCCAAACCCGATGGACCGATCCATGCTGGTCATATCGAACCTGACCGGCTGGGGTGTGTCCTACTCACGCGCAGCCATCAGTGTAGTGCTTGTTATTTTGGCAGTTGTGTTTGATGGGGCAATCGGGATTGGCACGTTGATTAACGCCTTGTTTTCCGGTATGATCATCAGTTTCTTTTTACCGTATGTGCGAATGCTAAAAAATGGACATCGAAAACACAGTGAAGATTTTGTTTCCTGATTGTGCAAGCCCCATATGGTTGTATAGATTCTTTTTCCTCGTTAAAAGCTAAAGTGTGAAAGCATAAAGGAGGAAATTGAAATGGGTGGAAAGCCTAAAGGACCAAAACAGCAGGAGAAGCCGAATTTGCCAAAGAGCCCGCAACAGCCATATGGCGAACCGATGCAGGGCTCGCACAAGGTGAAACAGCGGAACCATTCGCGGCAAAAACAGAATCCGCATCATGATATGTAAGAAAAACCCTGACGCGTCTTTTCAGATGCCAGAGGTAAGAAGTCGGATTCGAAAAAATCGGCGAGTTAGCCGATTTCGGTATTGAAAACGTCGTCCAACATTTTATACTCTCTTAACTTTTAAAAAAGGCAGTCTTGCACTGCCTTTTTTTACTGGAATCGCTGTAGTTTGCACAGGAACCGCTGTCGTTCAGAAGAAAATCGTAGACGTTTTCAAAGTCATTCTTTAATCCTGCAAATTCACGACGTCATTCTGTTATAATGGACGCAGCATATACGCTGGAGGGGAGTACGATGGCGAACGCAGCAATTAAACTGACTAACCTTGCAAAATCCTACCGCAGACATGACGCGGTTAAACATTTAAACTTAGAAGTACGTCAAGGTGAATTATTTGGGTTTCTCGGGCCAAATGGTGCGGGAAAAACGACGACGATTAAAATGTTGACAGGGCTGCTGGAGCCGACGAGCGGATCGGCTGCAATCAACGGCATCGATATTTGGGAAAATCCGCTCAACGCAAAAGAAAAGCTGGCCTATGTACCTGATCAGCCGAATCTTTACCCGAAATTGACCGGATGGGATTATCTCGAATTTGTCGCGTCTGTTTTCCGTATCCCTAATGATCAATTCCAGTCCCAAGCAAACGAGTTGCTGAAAATTTTCAGCCTGAGCGAGCAGGCGAATGATTTGATAGAAAGCTATTCACACGGGATGAAGCAAAAAATTGCGATTTGCGGTGCACTCATTTCTGATCCGGATGTCCTATTTATGGATGAACCGACTGTCGGGTTGGACCCGAAAAGCGCACGCACCTTGAAGAACCTGCTTCGCAAACTTTGCGACAATGGTATGACTGTTTTTCTTTCCACACATATTTTGGAAATCGCTGAGCAGATGTGTGATCGGGTTGGCATTATTTTCGAAGGCGATATAATTGCGCTTGGAACGATGGATGAGTTGAAAGCAAGTGATGGTACCGACCAGAGTTTGGAGGATATTTTCCTTGAGTTGACCGGCGGCGAGGACCAGCAGGCTATGATCAGTGAAATTTCCGATAACGGTGATGCCAAATGATGAAAGCCCTGTTGAAAAATCAGTGGAAAATAATGATGAATACGGCGAAATCACAGCCTGGCAAAAATTACTTTAGCTACCTGGTGATGTTCGCGGTATTTGCAATTCTGTTATATTGGCTGTCGGCTGGCATTTGGACCATAGCTGATGCTATTACTGAACCGGTTTTTGCCGGTATTCTGTCATATGGATTTTTATTGGTTATCGGGTTTATCATGCTTCTGGGAATGCCACAAGTGTTCAAGCATCTGTACTCTGCAACAGATTTAAATTTGCTGTTTACGATGCCAATTCCAACACGATATATTTTCTGGATTAAATATATGCAAAACTTTGTCGGCATCCCATTATTGGTATTCGTTCTTTATATCGTTCCAATCTATGTTTATGGTGCCTTTATAAGCGCAAACTGGTTGTATTATCCGATTGTGCTGCTTGTTTTGCTCGCGATGATTGTCATTGGACTTTCCATTGCGTATTTGGTTAACCTGATTCTGGTCCAAATCATCCCGGCGAGCAAAGCAAACGAATTCATGACGGCCATGAGTATGCTGTCTGGTGTCGTAGCTTATTTGATATTCATGTTGCCGACCATGGCCAATGACCGTCCGTTAGGCGAAATGATTTTAGCAGGGCTGCCGCTCTTTCCCGAATGGCTGCCGATTACTTGGGCGAGTGACGCGATTATTGGCGCAGCCGCCGGATCGATCGCTTTTCTCGTGCCTTTTATTATGATCCTAGTGCTGGCAGTGATTTTTTTCATGCTGACCTCAGCACTTGTTGAAAAAGGCTTCCGAACCGGCTGGGTGAAGTTAAGTGAAGGTGGCGGAAAAAAACGGAAGAAATCAGGGGCGAAAAAATCCGTATCGAAGCTACAGCATCCGGTTATCGCTGTCGGGAAAAAAGAATGGTTTGCGATAAAACGCGATATGCGTGAGTGGCTCGTGTTCCTGCCGATTGTCTTCTTTCTTGTGTTCGGTTTTATCGGCGCCATGTCAGGTGGTGCTAGACTTAGTGATTTGCAGGGACCGAATGACGTGACATGGCCGATTGCGCAGGCTATCTTTCTGTTCATTTATGCGATGTTTAACGGGCAAATGGCCAGCTCAACGATTGCTCGGGAGGCAAAATCACTCTGGATCCTGCGTGTCCTACCCTTATCCGGAAAAGATATTGCTTTTGGGAAATTATGGATTAGTTGGCTGCTTCCGTTTGTGCTATTGGCGGTGGTTGAAATCGTCATTGGTATTTTCCTGGGATGGACAGTGCTTCAATTTATCAGCGGCATTGCCATAAAAGCTGTTATCACCGTTGGTATCAGCGGCATCGGGATGTGGCTCGGGACCATCGGGGCAAAATATAATCCAGCCAATCCGCAGAACAGGCTGAAATTCGGAGTCGCGATGATCCTCTTAATCGCTTCTTATGTCTATTTGTTCATCGCACTGATTCCATATGTCATCCTACTGATTCCGGTTGAGGCTGCGAGTTTTGCACAGATGGTCAACCAGGATATCGACGGGTTTTTTGGATCGGTAGCCGGATTTGTTCATACGGTTCTCGTCTGGAAAACGGCCAGCCCGGTCATGGTGACAATAGCTGGCGTTCTACTGACGCTGATCATTTCATTGGGTGTTGCATTTATCTTTACGATGATGAGCGCACGGAAAATTGATCAGGGAATCGAAATTGAAATGGTGCAGGATACGGGTTCAAAATCGTCACTTGGGAAAAAGCCAGGCAGTCTGTATTAAGTGTGAAAAAAGGAGATTTTTCTCCTTTTTTTGGCCTGAGTTATGGGAACTTTGTGTTATTATGAATGGATAGGAGGTGTTATCATGATGAACGTTTCCGGAATCGGTGCGCTGTTTATGATTCTATTTTATGCGTTAGCGCTATACATAGCTTATCTTGTTATCACCGTCGCAGTCCGGCACGGTATCGATAACTCGGAAGTGGGGAAAATGCTGAAGAAGAAGCATGATTATGAGAAAGAAAAATTCCACCCCAAGGATGATCTGGATAAGGATTAAATTTCCAATCGTGAAGGAGGGCTTCCAATCGATGAAAATAAGAAAAGCAACCGAACATGATGCTTCTAGCATTGCGAAAGTCCACGTCGACAGCTGGCGTACCACATATCAAACGATTGTTCCTGATAAATTTCTGGACAGTTTAAATTACAGCGATCGCACAAAACTTTGGGAACAGAATGTAACCAAAAACAGCGTATTTGTTGCAGAAACGGATAATGGCGAAATTGTCGGGTTTGCCACAGGCGGCAAAGAGCGTGAAGGGGAATGTGAAGGCTATGACGGAGAACTTTATGCTATCTATATTTTGGAGGGATATCAGGGAAAAGGTATCGGTATAAAGCTTGTCAGATCGGTAGCTGAGGAACTTGTCCGGGAAGGTTTTAACGCGATGCTTGTTTGGGTCTTGGAAGCGAACGACGCCAAATATTTTTATAAAAAACTGGGCGCTAAAAAGATCGATACCGCCGATATTACGATTGCCGGCGCGAATTTGAAAGAGAGCGCATATGGCTGGCGGGATCTTCATGAATTGACGTGAGAAGGGGTGACGTGACGTTAAAAGCATTCAAGGTCCAAGGGAAGTTTATCCGTTCAGGTGTGATAACGCAAAGAAAAGGTTTTGAATCTACTTGAGGGTTAAACGATTTATCTTGATTGCTGAAAATGGAAAAACAAAGTATAATTTTATTATACATTGCATATACTGCTAGCCACTATTCCGTGAGGAGGTGCAGTAATATATGTGTAAAAAGGAGGATAATGATATGATTTCTACTACGCAAGAAAAACAAACAGAAAACTTTTCAAAAAGGATGGAAATAGCTGCAAAACAAGTTCGGGACATAAAAAATGGGAAAATTCCTCGTGCAAATTTGCAAGAACAACTAGACAAAATTGACAATCAGATTGAAAATGAGGATTCGGATCAATAATTATGGAAAGGCGTGAAATTATTCCGACTCCTCTTTTTTTATCAGACTATAAACAGCTAAAGAAAAAGTTTCCATCGATTAGAAACGAAATTAATAATTTTGAGGAATTTATGCAAAATCCACAGAACAAACTACTTGGAGTTCCCGTCCCCGGTCTTAAGAATGTGAATGGAAATAAAGTTTTTAAATATCGAATGCCCAATAAAAGTGCTAATAAGGGTCGAAGTGGTGGGTTCCGGCTCATTTATTATTATATGACTTCCGGAAATACTATTTTTTTATTGACAATATATTCTAAAACTCATTTAGAAGATATTCCATCCCACGTTATTGACCAGATTATAAAAAAATATTTCGATAAAGTATAGGGCTGTTAAAATGAAAAAACAGGTGTCTTTTAAACACTTCTCAAATCATTCAACGTCAAAAACCGCGATAATGTTCTTTCCCACTCAGTAACTCCCCCATTACGGATCTCATGCAAAAGTTTATGAAAAGCTTGGCTGCAAACCGTCGAAACTCTTAACCCATGTTGTAATAATTGAGCTACATCATTCAAAATAACAATGTTGTTATCCTATCCCTATAATTTAATTTCACGATCTCAATCTCTAGTTTCGGAAAGACATTTTTTTCTCATACCTAAACCCTTGAATATAAATTACAATTGTTGGAACATATAGAAGAAAAAATACGTATACTTGGATCAAGCACAAGGGTAGACGAACCCGAATGGGAAGGCAGTCACAAAATCCTTGTTGATAAATTTATTATATACTATTCCTTTTCCCCGGATAAATACTTCAGACACGCCAGTCAACATTATTAACCCTGCTAAACGTTCAATCGTTAAAACTCTCAAAAGAAAACACACCTTGATTTTTTACTAGCAAATTTAAAGGTATTTCGTTGAAGGAAGTCGAAATAGAATAGTGAACACAAAAGACTTCGGCGGGGGGAACTCATGACATTAAAAAACAGATTTGTAAAATGGACAATGACGATTCTATTAACCATATCCCTGTTATTGATTATCGGCTTTATTTACGAAAGAATTGGGCGTAACGCGGATATGAAAAAGTATCCGCCAGTTGGGGAAACTGTCGAATATGATGGCGAAAAGATCCATTATATTAACGAGGGAAGCGGGGATGGAACAGTTGTTTTCACCTCGGGTAGCGGCACATCGTCCCCATATGCTGATATGTATCATCTGCAGGAAGAAATCAGTTCCAGCGCTGAGGCCATTATTTACGAGAGGCCGGGCTATGGCTGGTCAGACACAACATCATTGGAAAGATCTATTAGCAATATCACGGATGAAATGGAAGCTATCATAACCGCCGCGTCTGAAAACAATGCGTACATTTTCGTCGGGCATTCCATGGCTGCACTGGAGATCTTTGCGTTTGCACAAAAATATCCAGAAAAGGTCAAGGGAATTGTGCTGATTGATGGGGTCAATCCAGACTATGCCAGTCAGATGGGGAATCTTGTCCCAATCTCAATACATGGTGCAAGAACGTTAAAAAATATTGGTGGGCTGAGGTTGTACAGCAAGATAGGAGGTTCCCTCATCCAAAATAACCATTTGCCTGAAAGTAAACATGATCAGGCAGCCGCCATTACACTGGACAAAATGTGGAATTCAACTATGATAGCAGAGAGGAAGGCACTGAATCGTAATGGTGAAAGTGTCACTAACGGCGGTAAACTTAGAAATATCCCGCTTGTCATTTTTTCCGCAGCTCAAAACCCGATGGAAGGCTGGGCAGATTCACAGGAGCAATTAACATCCTGGTCGGAAAACGCAAAACAAATTTGGATCGATACGGATAATCACTTTATTCATTATGAAGAACCGGATCGTATTATTCGTGAAATTGATCATTTGTTGGAGTGAGGAATACAATATAGAAATTAAAAAGTTGCCATTAAATGAAGCTGCACCAATTGATTTACTGCTTTTGGCGGATTCATCAAAAAAACAGATTGACTCATATTGAAAGCAAGGGCAGTGTTATATTACAAGGGAGGCTTTTCCCCTTGCCTTGCTGACGCTCATCAACCGCAATATTTTTAAGTACCATTTTATTCGGGGTAATCAAAAAAAAGACATAGACGCCTACAATTTAAAGAAAGGTCAGTAAATTAACAATGGGGGGATTAAGATGAAAGTTAAAATTGTAGATGCCATGAGTACCGGTAGATTGGAAAATAAAATAAATAAGTTTATTGAAAAAGAGCGGCCTAATGTTATCGATATTAAAATTTCTGCCGGTTTTTGCAGTTATGTGGCACTTATTCAGTATGAGGATTAAGGGATAATGTAGAATCAAAAAAACGAAATGATAATATAAATCTATCATTTTAAAAAAGGTGGTACACATATGCTTAAAGCGATTATGTTTGATTTGGATGATACCTTGATTTGGGATGAAAAAAGTGTTGACAACGCATTTAAAAAAGCTTGTGGGCTGGCGGCCAAAAAGTCAGATGTTGACCCGGATCTGCTAGAACAAAAGATTCGGGAAAATGCGCAGGACCTGTTCGCATCCTATGATACATATGCATTCACGGAGATGATCGGCATCAGTCCATTTGAAGGTCTGTGGGCTGATTTTGATGATGATGGGCAATCTTTCCAGCGGCTGAAAGCAATTGTTCCGGAATACCGAAAACGGGCCTGGGCAAGGTCATTGCAGGAAGCGGGCGTTGATGACGCGGAATTGGCGACAGAATTGGCCGGGACGTTTCAGGGCGAACGCAGGAAAAGGCAATTTGTATATGAGGAAACATTCGATGTGTTGAATGACTTAAAAGACAACTATCGGCTGCTCATGCTGACAAACGGTTCGCCTGATCTGCAGCAGACAAAACTGGCCATCACACCGGAATTGAAACCTTATTTTGACCATATCGTGATATCAGGTGCATTTGGAAAAGGTAAACCGGATCCCTCAATTTTTGAGTATGCATTGGAGCTATTGTCCGTTGAAAAAGATGAGGCCTTGATGGTGGGGGATAACCCGTATTCAGACATTTTGGGTGCATCGAGAGCTGGCATCCCGTCTGTTTGGATTAATCATCATAAGGCTGAAGTGAAGGATGTCAGGCAGACATATGAAATTTCGCGGTTAAAGGAACTTTTGAACGTATTGGAGCGAATAGATTGATAGATGCCAAAATTTGTTCATTGGAAAGCCTATAGAACAGGCAGGAAAATCAGGTGATTTAATATGAATAAAATTTTGTTGCATATCGAAGGATTAATGGTCTTATTGCTGACACTTTACTTATATGCCTATTTTGAATTTAGCTGGCTTTTATTTTTCGTTTTGCTATTGGCACCGGATATTTCAATGCTGGGTTACCTGATTAGCAACAAAGCTGGGGCCTTGATATATAATATATTCCATACATATAGCATGGCAATTGCGGTCGTGCTTTACGGCTTACTGTTTGTCAATGCAATTGTGTTAGCTATAGGTCTAATCTGGACTGCCCATATTGGTATGGACAGGATAATTGGTTATGGTTTGAAATACCTGTCCGGTTTTAAGGAGAATCATTTAAATCGGATATGAAATCAGGAAAAACGCTTGTGAATGACGCAAGCGTTTTTTTCCCCTTCAAGTCTACGGTTATTACAAATCCACCGCTGTCACGTCACTGATTTCTTCCAGTTGCTTTAGTGTTTCAATTTCATACTGCTCCGGATATTTATCAATTGTCAGAATCATAATGGCATCGCCACCGATATTGGAGCGGTCAACCTGCATAGTGGCAATGTTGATAGCGTGTTCAGCGAGAAGGCTTCCCATTTTTCCGATGACACCAGGTAAGTCCTGATGATGGATGACCACTATGTGCCCCTCCGGCATCACGTCGACACTGTAGTGATCTACCCGAACGATACGGGCTCCCAGGCCATTTAGGAGCGTACCGGAAACACTGCGTACGCCTGATTTGGTTTTCACTTCGACCGTCATCAGGTTCGTGAATCCTTTTGTTGTTGACGTCCGGCTTTCGTTGATGGTGACACCTTTTTTCTCAGCGAGATACAGGGCGTTCACGTCATTGACATGACTGCCGAGATGCCGCCGCAGCAGCCCCTTGACGGCGTTTCGGGTAATAGGTGCAGCCTGGATGTCTGACAGCTCACCGGAATAATAAATGGTCACTTCCTCGGGTACGTCCGCTGTTAAGTAAATTAGGAATGTACCTAGTTTTTCAGCCAAATGGAAATATGGTTCGATTTGACTGAGAACGTCACTCGGTACTGACGGCATGTTAACCGGGTTTTTGACGAGGTCGCCCGTCAAATGATTAAGCACATCTTGTGAGACATCGATGGCTACATTTTCCTGTGCTTCTACCGTGCTCGCTCCCAAATGCGGTGTGGCTATCACTTCAGGCAAATTCAGCAGTTTATGGTCCTGGAATGGTTCCTCCTCCAGGACGTCGATGGCAGCACCGGCCACCTTCCCGGAGACAAGCGCATCATACAAGGCGTCTTCGTCAATGATCCCACCACGGGCGCAGTTAACTATGTACACGCCATCCTTCATCTGCCGGAAAGCATCGGTGCTGATCATGTGCCGGGTTTCTTTCATGAGAGGTGTATGGACGGTAATATAATCTGCTTCTTTTAAAACGTCTGCAAACGTACCATATTGAATTCCCATTTTTTCCGCTTTCTCTTCGGTTAAAAACGGATCATAAGCGATGACATTCATCCGTTGCCCCTTGGCCCTGTAAGCAACCTCCGTGCCGATACGTCCTAACCCGACAACGCCCAGTGTTTTGTTTTTTACTTCGACACCAACATACTTTGACCGCTCCCATTTTTGGTTTTTTAATGCCAAATGGGCTTGCGGAATTTTGCGGGAAAGGGCCATGATCATCGCCATCGTATGCTCGGCTGCTGAGTTGGTATTGCCGTTAGGGGCATTGACGACAATGATGCCATGCTCAGTGGCCGCCTCGAGATCGATATTATCGACACCGACCCCAGCTCGGCCGATGATCTTCAGGTTTTCCGCTTTTTCAATAACGCTACGTGTAACCTTCGTCTGGCTCCGTACCAATAAGGCATCGAATTGGGCTATCCGGTTTTCCAATTCATCAGGTGTCAGCTCGGTGTCTTTTGTGACCACATTTTCACTTGCCAGCAGTACATCAAGTCCTTCGTCACTGATCGGGTCTGCTACTAATATATGAAACATTTAAGAACCTCCTGATAGCATCGTTTTCTGTGCGGCACGTGTCCCGCATCCAAGTTCAACGGGTTGGCCGATTTTATGTAAAGCGTATTCTATCATGCTAATTGTTTGTAACATGTCGGCAGGTGAACAATAGCCCATATGGCCGATCCGGAAAATCCGGCCTTTCAAATGCTGTTGGCCACCTGCAATGGTCATGTCGAAGTCGCGCTTAAGCACACGCCTTAGCGCTTCCGGGTCAAAATCTTCCGGCTTGATGGCTGTCACCGTGGGGGAAGCTGCTTCATCACATGTCAAAAGCGGAATATCAAGTGCTTGAAAAGCTGTCCGCGTCATGTTTTTCATGAGCTTGTGTCTCGCAAAAACAGTTTCAAGCCCTTCTTCCTCAAAAAGCTCGAGCACTTGCTTTAAGCCAAACAATAGCGATAGAGCAGGTGTAAATGGCGTTGCACCACTTTCCAGCTGTTTGCGGTATTTGGTTAAATCAAAGTAGAAGGATGGCCGGTCGTTCGTTTCGACCACCTCCCAGGCACGTTCGCTGACAGCAAGAAACGTCAGGCCTGCCGGGAGCATCATCGCTTTTTGTGACCCGGTTATGAGAATGTCGATATCCCAATCATCCATTTCAACCGCGACACCGCCGACACAGGAAACCCCGTCGACAATGAATAAAGCATCTGTTTGCTGATGGACCACTCGGGCAAGTTCCTTTACAGGATTCAACACGCCGGTTGACGTCTCGCAAAATGTGGCAAAAACCGCCTTAATTTCGGGGTGCTGTTTCAAATAGGCTTCAATCGCCTCCGGTTTGACCGCTTCACCCCATTCGACATCGAAGCGGTGTGTTTCAATCTGGTATGCCTGGCAAATTTGCACAAATCGGCTGCCAAATGCACCGGTCACAATAACCAGTACCTCGTCACCGGGATGGACAGCGTTGACAACAGCTGTTTCCAATCCGGCCGTGCCGCTTCCGGCTAGGATAAGCACATCTTGTTCGGTGCCAAACACAGGCTTAAGTTTTGGTTTGATCGTATGTAACAAGTCTTTTGTTTCCTGATCACGATGACCGATCATCGGCTGATTCACCGCGCGCTGGACGCTTGGCGGAATCGGCGTCGGTCCGGGGATCCGTAAAAATGGCTGATCTGGTAGCATGCTAAGTCTCCTTTCTGTCACATTTACCGTTTAATTGATTCATCTATCATAGCAAAAATGCCATTATTGTCAATAATTTGTTAGTAACTGAAGATTTTCAGTAATTCCGGATACCCGTTTAAAGTGGGAAGGTAGACAAAATGGTCAGTAAAGACTATTCTTAAAATTAACAACCAATCTGGAGAGGAGAGGGATTGTTTGCATATTGTAGTATTAGGTGCTGGCGCATTGGGTGTCTATTTCGGTGGGCGCTGGATTGAGGCCGGTGTTGATGTAACATTTTTGGTCAGGGAGAAACGAGCGGCGCAAATTAAAGAAACCGGTTTGCGAATCAATAGTACACATGGTGATTATGATCTGGAAAATCCCCGGGTGATAACAGACCCTGGTGCGATTGAATCGGCCGATCTTGTGCTGGTCAGTGTGAAAGGGTTTCATCTGGAAGGGACGTTGGATCATTTAAAAGCCTTAACGGCAAAAGGGGCCTGTGTCCTGCCAGTGTTAAATGGTATTGAACATATCAGTGTGCTGCAGGAAGAACTTGGCAAGGCGAATGTCATCGGCGGCCTGTCATTTATTTTTGCCACGCTGAATGATAAAGGCCACGTCGAACAGACAGGGGACAAGCATGAGTTGATTTTTGGCGCACTTGAGCCTTCTCAGCAAAAGATTTGCAACGAACTGGCGGAGATTTCAGAGAGCGCCGGATTCAATGGCAAACACAGTTCTGATATTACGTGGGAGATCTGGAAAAAATATATGTTCATCACAGCACTCTCAGGAGTGACCACAGCTGCCAACCTACCGATTGGACCGGTTCGCGAACATCCTGAAACACTGCATATTGCTGACAGGATTCTTCGTGAAATGCAGTCGCTGGCCATGGCATATGGGACAACTATTTCGGATGAAGAGGTTGAGGCTACCATTAAGAATGTGAATTCGCTGGATCGTGAAGCGACGTCATCCATGCATAAGGACCGGCGTAAAGGGTTGCGGCTGGAGGTCGATCACTTGCAGGGCGGGGCAGTAAGGCTTGCCGAGAAAGCGGGTGTGGATGTTCCATATATTCGCGCTGTTCTTGGGTTGATCAAGCCGTTTGAAATTCGCTAGTTAATGCATAAACCATCCTGTGCGCTGCAGGATGGTTTAGTTATGGTCTTATTTTTCCCGTTTGATAATTTTCGCTTCCTGGTTAAGGGCTTTAAATAGCGCTATAACCATAAGGATCATCACAAACGAGAATGGCAGGGCGGCGACGATGATCGTGTTCTGGATTGCCTGCAGCCCGCCGACATAGAGTAAAATCAGAGCAACCGATGACTGGGCAATCCCCCAGGCAATTTTCACATTGTTTGGCGGCTCCAATGATCCGTATGTTGATTGGATACCAAGCACGAATGTTGCGGAGTCGGCAGACGTGATAAAGAATGAGCCAATCAGCAAAATCGCAACGATCGACAGAAGCAGCCCCAGAGGTAATTGATCAAACATGTTGAACAGGACTAATTCCGTTGCATATTGTGTCAGGTCAATACCGCTGTTCTGCACATTACCTGCTGTTGTCCCGAAAGCGGCGTACCAAATGGAAATAACGAGTGTCGGTAGTATAAGTACACCGGCCATGAACTGCCGGATGGTCCGTCCGCGTGATACACGGGCAATGAACATGCCAACAAATGGCGCCCAAGAAATCCACCATGCCCAGTAGAAAATCGTCCAGGCATCCAGCCAGCCACGGTTGTCACTTTCCAGTGGTGCGGTACGGAAACTCGATTCAATGATGTTTTGCATATACATACCGAGTGTTTCCGTAAACATATTCATAATCAGCAGTGTCGGACCGACAATCAATACGACGATTAACAAAATGATGGCAAGTACCATGTTCGTATTGGATAAATATTTAATACCTCTGCTCAAACCGGACCAGGCCGAAATCAGAAACAGAATGGTTACAGCGCTAATGATAATGAATTGGGATGTAAAGCCAACGTCAAAACCGAACAGGTGTGACAGGCCACCGTTAATTTGCACAGCACCAAAACCAAGTGACGTGGCCACCCCGAATACCGTTGCAAAGACAGCCAGAACATCAATCAATGTACCGAGCGGACCGTTCATTTTGTCACCAAACAATGGCTTAAGTGTTGCCGAAATGAGGCCGGGTTCACCTTTGCGGAATTGGAAAAAGGCGAGTGCCAATGCTGTCACACCATACATGGCCCAAACATGCAGCCCCCAGTGAAAATAAGCATAGGAAAGCCCTTCTTTAAATGCCTGGTCAGACCCGACTTCTGCTGTCGGTGCATCTGCCATGTAGTGAAAAAGTGGTTCAGCGGCACCGTAGAAGACAAGTCCGATGCCCATACCCGCTGAAAACAGCATGGCAACCCATGTTGGCGTGGAAAAATCAGGTTGGTCATAATCTTTTCCCAGCCGGATTTTTCCGAGCGGGCTAATGGCAATAAAAATGGAAACAATCACTAATGCAGACATGAGGAGCATGTAATACCATCCGAATCCTGTGGCGACAAAGGATTGGATGTTACCGGTGATTCGCTCAAATTGTTCCGGAAACGATGCGCCAAATACGACGGTTATGATAACTAATGCAACCGTTATGTAAAAAACTTTGGATACTTTCTTCATGAAACCCCCTAAAAAAAGTTTGACGTCAATACGATGATGCTGATCAGTTTAAAATATCTTAATGACGGTGAATCTATCCCCCTTAAAGTGCGTGTTCAAAAAGGAGGATAAAAAGGACCGAGAAGTTCGAGGCGGTGCCGTTTCGAGCAGCGGAGTGTATGCCTTTAGATACATGAACAGCGGAGAAACAAGCCAACGAAGAAATTCGACGTGTCATTTTTACCGGACTTTTTGAACAACCTCTTAAATGAAACGCTAGTTTATTATTATACTGAATTCTGCCGAAAATACAAATTTTCCACCGGGTAAATCGGCATATTATGCAGACAACGGGGAATAGCGAAACAGTGGGTACATAAAACTCCGGGACATGGTTAAATTAATGGCAGATTGGTTTGGTCAACGTAGATTATATTCGATAAGGCGTGGGTATTAAATGAATGACGAGCAACAGAATCGACTGGCCGAAATAAGGGGCTTAAAAGAGAAAATCACACAATTACAAGTGGACTACTGGTTTTCATTTTCGGATTTTGGGACGTGGCAATTTTGGGTTGTCCTGGCGGCTTTAATTGTGCCGCTTATTATATTGATTTTATTTATTGACAGGAATAACATCTTGCTGCTGCTTTTTTTTGGAATCAATTTTCATCTTTGGTTTCAATATGTCAATGCGGCCCAAATTTCAATGGGGTTACTTGAATACCCGTATGAGATCCTCCCATATCTGCCAAGCATTGCATTGGACGGATCCATTGCACCGGTTTCCTATATCTTGATGTATCAATGGGTGTTAAATCATGCCAAAAACATTTACCTTCACGCAACACTGTTATCGGCTGTTTTTGCTTTTGTCGCTAAGCCGATTATTGTAAGTTTCGGTTTTTTTCATATGTATAAGGGTCTTAACTATTTTCACCTGTTTTTGTTTTATTTACTCTTCTTCTTCGTGTCATACGCCATTACAAGGCTGTTTGTGTGGATGCAGCAAAAAAGAGCGGGGCGTAATTCCGCATAGAAAAAGGCTGTCCGCAATAGGTTACAATGGAAGCTTTTGCGGACAGCCTTGCTGCTAATTCCCCATCATCTTTCGCCGCTGCTGTTCCTCTGACAGGAAATTAAAAAAGGTTTGCAGACCGAATTTTGGCTTGGCCTTAATGTGATTGATATAGTGATCTTTCGTATAATCATTCACATGCTCACTGGACTTGATGCGTTGAATGATATGTTCCATACCGATTTGCCGTATTTCTTTATTGACGTGCCTGGATTCCTTGTACAGGGCCGCACCAATCGCACCGAGCAGGGCATAGATGCCAAGTGCGATCATCATGTCCTGATTGTAGCCATTAATGACCAGCATGAAAAACAAATTGATGATTGAAATCGTCAGCAAGGGGATGGCAACAAACATATACTTAGAACTTTTCTTCAGCTTTGGTTTCACCAGCTCGTCAATAATCTCCATCTCCCTCTCGATAAAAGAGGGCATACCCCTAGTCGTGAATGGGTTCATATGCGTTATCCGCTCCTCGTAAAAAATAAATCGAATATAGCGTTAATCGGCTGTCCTGAAGCCGATTAATTAAAGTGACTGGATTATGATAAAAAACCAGACCAAATGCTGATTGGCAAGGTCTTACTAACATCTCGCTATTGCCGGAAAAGTCGAAAATTACTACATGTCTGTACTGACGACTTTACCGTCAAACCTACTTCTCTTAAGAATTGTATGTTAAAATCTATTATACAATGATGACCGTTTTCTTGTCATTTTAAAAGCCTTTTCAATTAAAGGAAAAAGCGGGATGCAAGTTTTATAGAGGTTGGGACAAAAGTGTTTTTATTACAGAAAAATCCGAACTAACTAGAAGTTATGGTTGGTGCATATACCCCGCTCCGGAAATATACTTCGCTTTCCGCGGGCGGCTGGTGAGCCTCCTCGTGCTTTCGCACTGCGGGGTCTCACCTATCCCTTCCCTCCCGCAGGAGTCTACGCATATTTCCTCCGCTCAAGGAGTGTATTGTTCATCCTTAGAATTGTCATTTTAGTTATGTCCCAACCTCTTTGTGCAAATGGGCCATATTGAAAGGGAGCTATCATAAAAGATAGGAGGGAGTCACGTTGGCAACGATTGAAGACTTTATGGCGCTTGATATGCGCGTTGGTACTGTATTGAAAGCGGAGCCGTTTCAGGAAGCCAAAAAGCCAGCTATTAAGTTGCAGATTGATTTCGGTGATGAGCTTGGGATGAAACAATCTTCAGCACAGGTTACGAAACGGTATGACCCTAATCAGCTTGTCGGGCGCCAAGTGGTCGGTGTTGTGAATCTTCCGCCGATGCGGATTGCGGGTTATAAATCGGAAGTGCTGGTGATCGGTGGGGCCCAGGAAGCGAATGATGTGGTGTTATTGCGACCCGATGAGCCGGTGGCGAATGGAACGCGGATATCATAGCACTCTGGTTTTACATAGGGGAGAGGAGGTAAAGCTGATGCCGACATGTCAAAATTGCGGCAAGAAATGGTCGTGGAAACAAACGTTTATACGTCTGGTGCGATTCAGAACAGCGATGGCGTGTCCGTATTGCGGAGAAGAACAATATGAGTCGGCTTCATCAAGACGGAAGACCATGTTAATCGGCATGATGCCGATCCCGCTTGTTTTTATTTTACCGTATATAAGCGGGCTGACGATTTGGATGGCGCTCATCCTGGTGATCGTGATCAGCGCCGGTATGATAAGTGTCATGCCGTTTTTTCTGAAACTGTCAAATGAACTGGAACCGTATTGGTAGGAGAAGGGCATGCGGAAAATTGAAGTTGTTCCTTACGATGCCCTTTGGCCGCTTTTGTTCGATATCGAGGTAGAAAAACTGCTGGGTGTTTTGAGTCATGAAATCCTGGCAATCTATCATATTGGCAGCACGTCTGTGGACGGGCTGTACGCCAAGCCAGTTATCGATATAATGCCGGTCGTCAGGAATATCAGCCGGATCGACCGGTTTACTAGTGGAATGGAACCACTCGGCTATGAAGGAAAAGGTGAGAATGGCATAGTCGGACGGCGCTTTTTTATGAAGGGCGGCGATGACCGGACACATCATGTGCACATATTTGAAGTGGGAAGTCCCCATATTAAACGTCATCTGGCTTTTCGGGATTATTTGCGGCAACACCCTAGGACAGCCGAGCACTACAGCAGTCTGAAGTTGGATTTGGCGGCGCACTTTCCTGATGATATGGATGCTTATATTGACGGAAAGAATCGTTTTGTTCAAGAAACCGAACAGAAGGCACTGGCGTGGTATCGGCAGAAGGGAAGCAGTCAGGGTTGATGGGATACTTTGACATAAATGTGAACGTTTGAGCTAAAAAATTGTGAAATTGAGCCGATTTTGTGAACATTTGAGCCGTAAATAAGTAAAATTTCACTAAGTTTGCATACCTTCTTGATCAATCCCCCGACTCTCAAGAGGTACAAGCAGCAATAAAAGAATGGTATGACTTTTTAAATAAAAACTTTAGTGAATACGTGCTTGATGCCTTTTATGGATTAGGCCAACTTTATAGTAATGATGAACGTTTAAGATTTAGCAAAATTCATCCACCTGAAATGCAGTTGACAACTCAGCACCTTTCTGTAATAATACTTGACTTTTGCAGTTAAATGAAGCTAAAAGAAGCCTTGATCCTTTGTGTGAAATGGGTTCAAGGCTTCTTTTATTTGTCACAAAGTTGTAGTGTAAATCAGTTGATTTTCGTGTCTCCCAAAATTTTTTAATTTCTTTTAGATAATAGATAATATTTAAAAGAATAATACGCAATCACCCAAAAACAAAGGAGACAAACCATGTTTAAATCATATCAATTTACTGTTGAATTACAGCGTCTACCCAGTCCAGTCTGGAGAGGCGTTTTATAATACCCGGCGAAACAACCTTCAAGCGGTTACATGACACGATCCAATTTGTCATGGGCTGGCAAGAATCTGAGAAGGAATTGAAAATAAAGGAATCCCAGTCAGCTAGTTGATCGTACATTTTGTGAAAATATGTAAATATATGAGAATCAAGTTTTAGAACAAATAGAAGCATTCAAAAAACACGTTCATGATTTGGACCTGGGGAAAATGGACCGTTATGATCGAATGATCCTGGCAAACCGGTTGGAAAAAGCCTGGGCACGAAAGCTGCCGAGGTACGTGGAGGACCACCCTGTCTTTATGTATCGCTATGATTTCGGTTATTGCTGGAAGCGGGTGGGACATGTTCACCGGAAGATGTTGGCGGCTCAGGAGGCTATGCGGACTTTTTACAAATAATGAACAATCAGGCTGACCCGGAATACGAGGAAACGCGGCAGTGGGTGTTGTCCCAGGGATATCGGCCACACTGGCATTGGATATTGAAAAGATAAATTGGCAGATGTCTAAGCTGTTGAAGTTGAAAAATTTTATAAAAAGGCCAAAATAAAGCATATAACATCTTACAAGCCCCACATTATAGGGTTAAACTTTAAATTTTGTGATTGTAGTGACCTAATAAAAGTTGACATTTTTCACACTTCCCTCTACTGTTGCTCTGTAACAAAGTGAAAGGGGAAGTTTCTTATCTTGAGCCAGGTAATTAAATTTTAAAATAAACTAACAAAGGTTGTAGTGACCAAAAAAATGAAAATACTGCTATGCGGGGATTTTAAAGTCTTAAAGCCGAAAGTTGGGTTAATAGTTAAGGTAGGCAGACGTGATATGTGAGGCAAGCATCTAAGGGGATATTTATTAAACCACTAGGTTTTCAAAACAAACATATGAATACGCACTATCTATAGATAAACGAGTCATTTTGATAGATGGACAACAATTGATAGATCTCATGTTTAAATACGATGTAGGATTGACAGATGAACAAGCAAGTATTTGTCACTAAGCGAACGTTAGATGAAATAGCTGAAATGTTACAATTTTTATCTTCACCATTAGTTGGTTGTGTTGGGCGGTCTAAAGAGGTTTTTTATGCTTTAGGTACATTATCTGATGCTATGAATAAATTTAACTTTTACGCTCAGTCATGCTTAGCTTAATAATGTTACTAAAGAGGTGAGCCAAACTACAACAGATGCATTAGCTCTCCGTAAACGGCTAAGCTAATCAGGTTAAAATAGATATAATATTACTTGAAATACTGAGACGGCTAATGCATGCTTATATAAAGGCACTTATAATGAGATAATGAAAACCGTTGCGAAATTCTGTGTGCGTATCGCATGTACATCAAGTGATTTTCCACAAAACGCGTATTGCTTTCGTATTCCAATATCAGACGATGGTGACTCCTTGCCTATGGAACTACTTCAAAATCCATTATGTAAAAATGTTGATCAAAGCCAAAAACTTGTTTCATTTGTTTCTTTTTCATCATTGCCATACTTACTGCATCCACATAAGACAAGCGCTGGTCTGAAAAATCCCTCAAAATTTGTTCGGCTAATTCGATTGTATCCTTATCTCCCTCTATAACATCCAAAGCTCTGCTTGCCTTAGAATGATTAACTATTTCAAGAAAAAGGTGAGCACATTTAAACCCTTCTCTATATCGCAGCCAGGTATAAGTCTCCGCAATGACAAAACTTGAGGTGGTGCGTGTAACTGATAAATCGATGCTTTCAAAGAAATAGCGAGCCTTTTCATGATATTGATCAGTCTCCAACATTAAAGCAATCCATGCCCCTGTATCTATGAATAACTTATTCCTTTTCATGTGTTTCACTCTTTTCGCTTAAATAAATATCAAGATCATGTTTTGTGGAGCCTTGCCTGTCACCGTTTTTTACCATGCCAATAAGTTGGGATAATGGGTCTGTATTCGCTTCGTTATTTGACAGGTAATTATTGACAGCATCTCTAATGATCTCGGCTTCCGTCTTTCTTTCACGTGCTGATAGTTGTTTAATTTTTTTATTTTGGTCAGGTTCGAGATAAATTTGTTTCCTAACTTTTTGTTTATCGTCCATGGTTAACCACCTCATATACATTATACAACAAAAAGGCGATGTATGCGAATCCCACGTGATTTTTTGAAATACTTTTGTCCAAGACTCCTCGAGCAGCCGAGCATTATAGCAGTCTGAAGTTGGATTTGGCGGCGCACTTTCCTGATGATATGGATGCTTATATTGACGGAAAGAATCGTTTTGTTCAAGAAACCGAACAGAAGGCACTGGCGTGGTATCGGCAGAAGGGAAGCAGTCAGGGTTGATGGGATACTTTGACATAAATGTGAACGTTTGAGCTAAAAAAATGTGAAATTGAGCCGATTTTGTGAACATTTGAGCGGATTCCAATTCCAGCCCGGCTGCCCTGACACCGGGCGGAAGTGTTTAGCCTGACATACGCTCCGCCTTTTGCGGCTGTTTCATAACGGAAGCCATAAGCAGTACACCGGCGATTCCTCGCTGTGACTCGGGTGTGAGTTCGGCGAGCAAACTTTGCCGCACAGGAATCAGGATGAGCTCACCGAGTGAAATCAGGACCATAAAGCCGATCAAAAGTGATGGTGTGACCGTATAGCTCAACAGCGCATAACTGATGACATAAAGGGTCATACCGTAAATTAACCTGCTGTAGTCGGATGTGCGTCTGATCAGCCAGGTGATCAGACTGACCGCAAACACCACAATGAGCGTATTTTCTGCCTGCAGGATACCTGTCATGTTAATCCCATTAAGCGAGAATGAACCGAGCCAGTTTGTCTCTTCCATGTTATTTTCCAGGTTAACCGCAATATAATTGGTTAAATGACTTTCGAGTGACAGGACAAGCATTGAGGCGATCATGAACACCATAAACGTCCGATCTTTAAAAACAGATTGGTAATTGCTAAGTATAGAAGCAGGTTTTACCGCAGTTTCACCATCAGTTTTAGCCTTCACAAATGTCTCACTGATGAAGAGATAGGTGATCAGCCCGGATATGATGGTGACAGCCGCAACCGCCAGAAACAGATAGAAGTGATAATCCTCAAACAGAAAAGCCCCCGTTATGCTGCCGATTGCTATAGCCAGATTGGAAATCCAGTACTGGGCTGTGAATACAAAATTCCGCTCTTGTTTACGAACAAGATCGAAAATCATCGCCGTTGACACAGGTATATACAGTCCGCTGAAAAACATGTTTACCATAAACAGCACAAAACTGACGTACGGCATAACGGTCCAGGGTGCGTTAAAGCAGGCAATCGCCAGAAACGAAATCCCCATGGCGAATTCAGACAGGACCAGCAGTTTTTTGCGGCCAATCTGATCGGACACGTAACCGCGAAGGAAGCCGCCGATAATCCCGGACGTAATCACCACCATCACAAGAACCCCCGTCATTTTCGCTCCAACAAGATGACTGAAGTAGATGGCTATGAACGGCATAATGGCCATGGTTGCCATAGTTGTGACAAACTGGAGGTACAGGCGTATTTTAATGGCGCGGTGAAGCTGGCGAAATTGGCTCATTGCAGGACCTCCTGAATGCCGAACAGGCGGAGTGCCTGGTTTTTAAATGCGCTGGTCTGGTGTGCCTTGGCCTGGTCGGTGAACGACAGACGCATGCCCATAAGGAATGCCAGATAGCCGTAACTGACCTCTTCCGGATCGCTTTTTGGTAAAAATCCTTTATCCATCCCGGTTCTCATAATGTCTTGAATGAAGTGCCGGAACTCATCCGCAAATTCATCGAGTGCTTCGATCTCACTAAAGCGTTCCGGCTGACCGATGACATACTGAATGACACGTAAATAATGCTCGCGTTCCATAAAAAAGCTAATGTGCTGTTTGACAAGGTTTTTCAATGTTGTAAGTGTCATGGATGGCATCTCCTCACGGGCATCATGCATGTGATTTTTGAATTCCCGGAGCGGTGCAGTTACACAAGTCCGGAATAGGGCAGCCTTGTTTTCGTAGTAGGTAAACACCGTACCAAAGCTGACACCGGCTTCTTGTGCTATGTCTTTAATCGTCGTCTTGGTATAGCCATTTTCTGCAAAGAGCTTTAAACCAGCTTGGAAAATTTGTTCGCGTTTTTGATTGGATTTTGGTTTAGCCATTGCTGTCACCCCTCCTTAACTGATTGATTGATCAATCAAAATATACATTGATTATGTCTCTTTTGCAATAATTAAAGGAATCTTTTCCGGTGATATCGAAATAAAGATATGGGGGAATATCAGTTGAATCCGAAGAGCGCGCATGAATTTTTGGAATGAATGATTGAGAAACGTGCTGATCGGCCATATCCGTGGACTGACCGATGGCTTTATCACACTTTATGTTTGTGAGATGGTCATTGATGAAGCGTATCGTGGACTGGGATTTGGGGACAAACTGCTGCAATATATTCATGAGCAATTTCTGAAAACAAGGGTCGAGATGCTTGCAGTGAGTTCATCCCGTACGTTTTATGAACAGCATGGCTACCGGAGTTTTTACGGCTTTCGTAAGACATTTGATTGACCTGCAGGAAGCTGTATTAATTGGCACGATAAACGATTCTGCAAAGGAGATGATGTCATGGCAGATAATCACGTTGTTTTTATAACAGGTGCAACAAGCGGAATTGGCTATGAAATTGGTGTAGCGTTTGCGGAAAACGGTGCCAAAGTAGCCTTTTCTGACATCAATCAGGAACAGGTGGATGAGGTTACGAAAAAAATGCAAGGTGACGGATATGATTGTATCGGGCTTAAATGTGACGTAACAGATGAAGACGAGCTTAAGGGGGCAATCGATCAAACCGTCAACACATATGGCAGACTGGATGTATTGATTAATAACGCCGGTATGCAGCACGTTGCATCCATCGAGGATTTCCCGACCGAGACGTTTAACCAGATTACCAATATCATGCTCGTAGCACCATTCATGGCAACCAAACATGTTTTTCCGATTATGAAAGAACAAGGTTTCGGCCGTATAATCAATATGGCTTCGGTCAACGGACTAATCGGTTTTGCCGGTAAGGCTGCCTATAACAGTGCCAAACACGGTGTGATCGGTTTGACAAAAGTAACGGCTCTGGAAGGAGCTGAGCACGGCATTACCGTTAATGCGATGTGTCCTGGCTATGTGGATACGCCGCTCGTCCGCAACCAGTTTGGGGATTTGGCCAAAAGTCGTGGTGTCCCGGTGGAAAAAGTGCTTGAGGAAGTATTGTACCCATTGGTGCCGCAAAAACGCCTTTTGGATGTCAAAGAAATCGCTGACTACACACTTTTCCTAGCGAGTGATAAAGCAAAAGGCGTTACCGGACAGGCTGTCGTTTTGGATGGCGGGTATACAGCGCAGTAGTCACGCCGTCTTAAGGGCTAACCTATCCAACAAGCAAATGACACCTATCACATTAAAATAATCTGCCTTTCCTGCTATAATGGGAGTAACAGAACGGAGGAATAGCATACGAATTAAAATGACAAGTGTATTTGTGGATGATCAGGAGAAAGCGCTTCAGTTTTATACAGAGGTGCTCGGTTTTCAGAAAAAAATGGATATGCCGGCAGGGGATTTCAAATGGCTGACCGTCGTATCACCGGAAGATCTGGATGGTGTGGAATTGCTTCTCGAACCGAATGATAATGATGCTGCTAAAGCGTATCAAAAAGCGATTTACGAGCAGGGCATTCCAATCACATCGTTTGTTGTCGATGACATCCAGAAAGAATATGAGCGCCTGAGGAAGCATGGCGTGGAATTTTCAGTGGCGCCGACTGAAGCCGGGCCGGTGACATTTGCTATTTTCGATGACACGTGTGGCAACCTGATCCAGATTTCAGAGGCTCGATAGTTTACGCAAACGGGAGAAATTCATAAGCCTAATACAGAGGGGGAGCGTTTTAAATGGAGGGGACACAAACAAATATGAAGCTGGTGGCGGCATTGCAGGAAGCTTTGGCAGAAAATCGGGTGACAACCAACCAGACGCTGTTGGCGCAGCACAGTTCAGATGAATCGTACCACACGCCGCACTTGCCGGACATTGTTGTCTTTCCGGAAAGTGCCGACGAGGTCAGTGCGACGGTGAAACTGGCAAAAACATATGACGTACCTGTTGTGCCATATGGGTATGGGTCAAGTTTGGAAGCCAATGTCATCCCGCAGCAGGGCGGGATCGTGATTGACTTTGCCAACATGAACGAGATTCTGGAAGTGCGGGAAAATGATTTCCTTGTTAAAGTACAACCGGGTGTCACCCGGTCACAACTGGAAAAGGAACTGAAAAAGTATGGTCTGTTTTTTACCGTCGATCCTGGTGCAGATGCGACACTTGGCGGGATGGCGGCGACCAATGCCAGTGGTACGACGTCAGTCAAATATGGGATCATGCGGGATAATGTGCGCGATTTGGAAGTTGTCTTGGCCGATGGGTCGATCATACATACCGGAAGCATGGCAGCCAAATCATCATCAGGCTATAATCTGAATGGGCTTTTCGTTGGGTCTGAAGGAACACTGGGCTGTTTTACCGAATTGACATTAAAAGTCATTGGCATTCCTGAACATATCATGGCAGCGCGGGCTGAGTTTCATAGTGTCGATGATGCAGTGGATGCCGTGATTGCCATTATGCAGGCCGGTATTCCGATTGCTCGAGTGGAGCTTGTGGATGAGGAAGCGATTAAACAGATGAATGAATACAGTGAGACCGATTATCATGAAGCGCCGACATTATTTTTGGAGTTGCATGGCAATGAAGCCGGCTTAAAAAATGATGTTGATTTTATGGAAGAGATTGTGAGTGACATGAACTGCCGGCAAATTGAATTTGAAACCGATACCGCCGGGCGCAATAAGCTATGGGAAGCGCGGCACAACGCCGCGTATGCGTTTATTCATAATCACCCAGGCAGAAAACAGATGGTGACGGATGTCTGTGTACCGATTTCCGAACTGGCAGGTGCAGTGAAAGACGCGAGAATCGCCATTTCGGAGTCCGGATTGGCTGGTGGTATCGTCGGACATGTCGGTGACGGCAATTATCATATTTTGTTAATGCTTGACCCGGAAAATCCAGATGATATTGCCCGGGCAAACCAGCTGAATGAGCGGATTGTCAGCTATGCGCTTGAGCGCGGCGGGACATGCACCGGTGAGCACGGTGTTGGCACCGGAAAACAGAAATATCAGGAACGCGAGCACGGCGAAGCACGCCACGTCATGCGCAAAATCAAGCAAGCACTCGATCCGGACGATATGCTTAATCCGGGGAAAATTATCGAGTGAGTAAAGCTGACACCCTGGCACTGTCCGGGTTTCAGCTGATACACACACGAAGCACGCTGATATACGCACGAAACCCGCTGATACACGCACGAAAACGCTGATACTCAATCGAAAAGGTTGATAAGCGGGCAATACGGCACAGCGATTTTGGAAAGGGGCTCCCTTGTCATTGACTGCCGAAAGAACGTTTTTGAGCTTGGCTTTATGCATTTTCTGCATAGTTTGGTAAACTGAAGGAAATAACAGCCATTTGGCGATAGAATGGTGGTGATGCGGAATGAGTTCTTTGTTAGCCAATCATGCATGGTATGAACTCGTGGGTCCGCTTACGCTGGTGGCGGCTCTGCTGCTCTGTTATTGGTATATCAACACCATTATCAAATCACCGCATTACAACGCGACAAATACGCAGAAGAGGTATTTTTTTACAGCGGTCAGTTTATTTTATCTGGTGGAAGGGTCGCCTTTTGCCGTGATTGCCGATGATTATTTGGTCAGTGCACTTATCCTGCAGCTGTCCATTATGGCCTTTGTTGCGGTACCGCTGTTCATCCTGAGTTTGCCGACCCAGTTTCTGACCGTCTTTTTCTGGCGCCATAGACGGTCTAAAATTGCCGGGTTTCTGTTCAAATACCCATGGCCTATGGCAATCGCATTTAATGGACTTATCTCGGTGTTTTTTATCCCGTCAGTTTTCAATGTCATTCATGGGAGCATGTTGCTGCAGTTTTTTTATGAAGTGCTGTTGGTGACATTTGCTTTTCTCACATGGTGGGTCGTTATTCAGCCGTCGGAGGAAGTGGCCGATCACAGTTATTTCATGCGGCTTATCTATGTATTTTTTATGGCGCTGTTTCTCATGCCGATCGGGATTTTTCTGCTCGTCGTACAAGAACCGATGTATACAGCTTATGCAGCTGCCTCAGGTGAGCTGCTGCCCGCCTTGACAGCTGTTTACGACCAGCAGGCTGCAGGTGGGGTACTGAAATTTGTCCAGCTGCTTAGTTACGCATTTGCCCTGTTTTACCTGCTAAAAATGTGGGGGTTGCGTGAGGAGGAAAATGAAGGCAAAGTTGATGATGACACAAGGGTGGTGCAGGGCATTGTCATCCAAATGAACGAGCGTAACAGACGGAAAAAAGGTCGGAAACGGTAAGGACACATCATCCTCATGGTACGACTTCCCTATAATGTACCATGAACCAATCAAAACAGCTTGCAGAGCCTCTGCAAGCTGTTTTTCAAATTGGAACTCGGTTGACTCGGATGCGATTGTCCGGCTTCTAATCTTCAGTCTCTGGACTATCCCCAGATTTGTTTTGCTGATTCCACGATCAATTTTAGTTTTTCCCATTGCTGTTGTTCGGTCAGTTTGTTCCCGTGATGTGTCGAAGCGAATCCGCACTGCGGGCTTAAGCATAATTGATCAAGCGATACATATCGGGATGCCTCATGAACACGGGTGACGACTTCACCTTTGTCCTCCAGATCACCAGATTTGGACGTGATGACACCGAGAACAACACGCGGGCCGTCTTCCGGAATGAATGTCAGCGGGTTAAAGCTGCCGGAGCGCTCATCGTCATACTCCAAGAAAAATCCATCCACCTTACCTTTGGCAAACAGCTTCGGCGCAATCCGGTCATAACCACCTTCAAATGCCCATGTGGAACGGTAGTTACCGCGGCATAAATGCACTGTGACAGTCAATTCGTCCGGTTTATGGGCCAGACTTTCGTTCAGCACTCGGACGGCCAAATCAATCAAATAGTCGCGCTGCTCACCTGGATCTTCATTCCACGGCACACTGTCGGCTGCCAGCCCGGCGATGTAAACATCATCCAGCTGCAGGTAACGCAATCCGGCATCATAAAAAGCTTGAATGGCCTCCTGGTATGTTTTGATGATATCGTCTGCATACTTTTCCAGGTCCGGATAAATGTCAGGATTCCGGATGCCGTCATTAAAAAACATATTCGGGCTCGGAATGGCGAATTTAACCTCAGCTCGACCGTCAACAATGTCAATCAGATCCGTCACATCCTGCAAAAATGGATGGTCCGGGTTAAACGAAATGTCACCTGAGTTCCAGACATTGCGTTTTTCCGATTCCTCACCCTTAAACGCATAGCCTTGTTCCGGGACATAGCCTTCAAACCCGTTCAGATGTTCCATGAAGTCAAGATGGAAAAATGTGCGGCGGAACTCGCCATCGGTTACAGCCTGAAGACCCACTTCCAACTGTTTGTCGACAATACGTTTAATTTCGTCATTTTCCACTTCACGTAACTGTTCAGCAGAGATACTACCCTTCTTGAACGCTCGTCTTGTTTCGTGCAGCCGGTCAGGTCGCAGCAAGCTTCCGACCTGGTCTGCACGGAATGGTGCTTTTGTGGTTACTTTGGTCATTTTCATTCCCTCTTTCTATTATAGTTTGTTTAGGTTTTTGCTTATAAGATAAGATAGTATAAATTTTGGACGACGCTTTCAATACTAATTAGCTAACTCGGGATGTCTTCCAATCTGACATCTGACCGCTAGTATCTGAAAAGACGCATCAGCGTTTTTCTTACAGTTAAGGTAAAATGGCAAATGATCGTACCGGAAATCCGGTTGCACCTTTTGCTTTTGGTACGATATTAAATATTACGGCGCCTTTTGCCGGGACTTTATCAAGGTTCGTCATCACTTCCACCTGAAACGTATCCTGATCAAGCACGTAATATTCGGCTACAAGTGCGCCGTTTTTCTGGAAATTAATGGCTGAATCGGTATCAAATGTTTCGTGGCCGATAGCTTTGATGTGGCGCTGTTCGAATAAAAACTGCAATGCTTCAACGGACCAGCCTGGCACATGGCTATTCCCTTCATCGTCCTCGTTGTCAAAAGCTTCCTGATCCGGCCAGTTTTTGCTCCAGTCAGTCCTTAGTGCAACAAATGAACCTGGCTCAATGTCACCGTGCTCTTTTTCAAATGCCAGAACATCGTCCAAGTCAAGTGTAAAATCAGGGTTTTCGGCGGCTTCTTTTGATTTATCAATGACAACCAGCGGCAACACCAGTTCCTGCAGCTCCAGCTCATGCACATAACGCTTATCCCCAGGTACAAAATGAATGGGCGCATCAATATGTGTTCCATATTGTCCCGGGAAAGTGAATTGCTGGGCAAAGAACCCGTCATCATGATCGAATAACGTCTTGAACTCTGCCGGATCAAATGCGGAAAAATGAGGGGAGTCCGGCCCGAACGCATGCGTCAGGTCGATCCATTCTTTTTCCTTTAACACGTTGACTGCCTCAATTAATGTGTTACACATATTCCCCACCTCCCTTTAAATTTAACTGAATCAAAACGATTGTGAAACTAAAAAAGCCCCTTCTGATAAGAAGAGGCTTGGGTTCACATAGTTCACTCTTCTTATCTTTAGCGTCCAACGCTTTCTGGAATTAGCACAGTCACAGACCGATGCTGAGGCTTCGAAGGGCCAGTCCCTCCACCTCTCTAGATAAGAACGTTTTTTATTCAGTTATGATATTAATACATACAATACACCTGCTATGCTTGAATGTCAAGGAGGAATTTTCAAAACTTAGCGTCAAGTTTATCATGTTAAAAAGTTTATATGTTACCTGACTTCAAACGAAGGTGATAATAAACGACTAGATGCAGGAAGCTTGGGTGCAGTTGTTGTTCTTTTCTGTTAAATTGGAAGAAGCGTTTAAAAATTGGACTATCGGACAAAGTGGCCGGAATAGCTTGGGACTAAGTGAATTAGTAGCGGGGAATATCAGAGGAAACGGCCCTATTTTCAACTGGCTCTTTAAAACGCCTGAGTCATTAAATGCAGCTTTGGGATGGGTTGCTATCTTTTCAAGAGGAGGATTTCATGGTCAATGCTTATATCATGATGTTGTTCGTTGTTGTGTTTTATGCCGGTAACATTTTAACCGGAAGGGCGATTAATGAGCTCCCGCCGTTTACGATTGCGTTTTTCCGTTTGGTGGTCGCGTTTTTGGTGATGCTGCCATTTGGCCTTCGCAGTGCGTGGGCTTATCGGGATAAATTCAGGGAATATAAAAAGCCTTTTTTGCTTATGACACTGACAGGGATCACGTTTTTTAATACGTTCATATATGGTGCATTGCAGTTTACAACGTCCACAAACGTTTCGGTGCTGGAAACGGTTATTCCTGTCGCGACTGTCGGGTTGAGCGCGTTTCTTTTAAAAGAACGGCTCCGAAATAGCCAAATAGTCGGGGTTCTGTTATCGCTTTTCGGTGCTGTTTGGGTGGTGCTGGATGGCCGGATTTTTTCGATCGCCGGTATGAACTGGAATATCGGTGATAGTATTATGATCGGCGCCGTCGGATCATGGGCGGTCTATTCGATTTTGGTTAAACAATATATGTCCTTATTCCCGCAATTCGGGGCACTTTTTGTGATGAGCGGCATTTCCATTATCGTGCTTTTGCCGATTGTCGCGGTTGAATGGCTCGTTGCTGGCGTCCCATCGCTATTGATCGAGCCAGCGAACGTAGCGGGGATCGCTTATCTCGGTCTGTTTCCCTCGTTCATTGCTTTAATCTTTTATAACCGTGCTGTTGGCGTACTGGGTGCTTCACAAGCTTCGGTATTTCTGAACTTCCTGCCGATTGTGACGATGGTCGGGGCCTGGTTATGGCTGGACGAAGCGATCACGATGATGAAAGTGGCTGGTGCTCTGGCGGTTATTACTGGGGTCATGCTGACGACAGGAAACAGCGGAAAACGACAGAAGCATCTTTACGGGAAACAGCATCAGGAAAAAGCAATTGACTAGGGGGGTATCGCGCGCGGCCATAACGATTGTTTAGAGGGGCAAAATTTTTGATGCAACCGATCACTTATAATACCGGTGATTTGGGGCAAATTATTAACATGTCATACGTTATGGAGGTGAAATCATGCAATTGGATGGGCATATTATTTCCGGCGAGTTCGATGAATCTGCAAATGCGTTTTTGCTCCGGAAAGTGAAGCATCTTTCCACAGCGTCAATTCTTAATAAGAAGCAATTGCATGCCCTGACCGATTATCTACATAAACATAAACATGAGGATGATGGTCAGGTTCTGACATTATATGATCAAATTCTTGTTCGTTTAAACCAGGAAGAAGTTGAGCATTTTTTAAATGATCTTGATAAAGTCAAAACCTGGTATCATTAAATCATATCTGGTCGGAAGTCACGTCATTAAAAGGATCATGCTCATCCCGTCAGATCGTAACGTTTTCTGGTTTTATGCAAGTTCAGCAGGTTGTCCAGCTGCTGACTACACTTTATTGTTCTTTTATCCGTCAAGCCGTATTTCATCCCCAGGTTAATCATTTCTTTTCGTTTAAAGGAGATAGCCTTTTTTAAATTCTGTCGGGTTGGCTCTGGTTCCAAAATATGCATTGCGATCAATCTTCCTTTCGAACTATGTAAAGATTTAGGACGTTTGGCTCAAAACGCACAAAACCTATTATGGCACGCCTGAAATAAAATGCAACCATTTCTGCAAACAAAGTCAAAACATTACAAAATACGACATATGATCAGATGATGAAGCGGTTAACCAGACACGAATCATCATGACATGCCGGATTTCCAGCAGACAATTAGACAATAACGCCCTTCAGCAAGTGCTGCAAAATTTGCTTGTCGATATGGATTTGACCATGGGGCTCACTGGCCAAAAATCAGTTGCAGAACGTGACCGGTCCATGCTTCAAAGAGCAACCTGAGTATAAAAATGTGTGGCAGCGATGCTTTTAGTGGTGGACTGCCGTATTGTCATCAGTGATTCCATTCTTCTAAAACCGCACCGATATCTCGTCCGTGAATGACCTGGTCTGCATACATATCGAGCTCGGTTGGCTCCTTGTTGACGATCACCAGCCGGGCACCATTGTTCTTGGCGATCAGCGGGAATTGATTGGCCGGTGTCACGCTTAATGACGATCCCAGCACAATGAACAAGTCGGCTTTCTCCGCTTCAGACAGGGCAAACTGGAAAGCGTCCTGTGGCAGTGTTTCCCCGAATAAGACGATGGAAGGCCGCAAAATGCCGCCGCAACCACAATAATATTCCTGATTGACATATTCATCACTGTTGTATTCCTTGCCGCATGACTGGCAGTGCAGTTTTGTTAATGTGCCATGCAGTTCAGCGACGTTTTGACTACCTGCCTTCTGGTGAAAACCATCAACATTTTGGGTAATAATGGTTTGGATGCGGTTTTGTTTTTCCCAGTCGGCTAAAATATGATGTCCTTTATGCGGTTTGTAATCTTTTACACTGAGCACACGCGTCCGGTAAAAGTCGATAAATTCTTCAACATTATGATTTAATGCATCAGTACTGGCAATTTTGCTTGGATCTTTTTGTTTCCATAATCCTTGGTTGGCCGAGCGGAAATCAGGCAATCCACTTTCTGTTGACATGCCGGCTCCGGTAAACACAACAGTATTGTTTGATTCGTTAAGCCAATTCTTGATCACGATTGTTACCTCCAAATGACTGTTATCATCTCTTAGGGATAATGTATCACCTAAAACATTATGTCACAATGGCCGCTTCCTACTAAAAGGGAGGTAGAACTTTTTAGTAAATTATGAAAGAATGGATGATAATCGTCGTTAGCGTATATAACTATCGATACGTTAATTGAATGGCTGACATTATTTACGGTTGATGAATTTATAACAAGTGTCACTGTCCCGCTTTCAACGGAAATGGCAGCAGCTTTTCTATTGGCACTTATTGAATATGCTTTTAATGATGAAAGTAAGATAGAAAGGTTGGGACATAAAACATAAGAACCTTCCTATATATATAATCGTTTTCCAACGCGTTCTGGGGGCGTAAATATAAAAATTTTATCCGGTGCCCCTTTTCGGGATTTTTGAACGATTATAGGAATAGGAAGGGAAATCACAAGGAGGGCGTAAAGCATATGAAACGATTGTTGAACTGCGCCGCATCTGACTTCAATGACATGGATGGCCGGCAGTTAAGGCAAGCGATTGATGCTTCGGAAGGCAGGGTGATGTTATCTGAAGTGGTTTGTGCATCAACGCCGCTTTATCCCGGGCTGACAAATGCAGAGTATGCGGCTGCTTTTGGAGCTGATCTGATTTTGCTGAATTTATTTGATGTTGATCAGCCATACATCGAAGGGCTTTCCATGAATGATTCGAAAAATGCGATAACGGAACTGAAAAAGTTGATCGGCCGTCCTGTCGGGATTAATTTGGAACCGGTTGATCCTGATGCGGATAATGCGGAGACATTGGCTAATCTACCGACAGGGCGTACCGCTGCTTCTGAATCGCTGGAAAAGGCGAGAGAATTGGGTGTTGATATTGTCTGCTTGACCGGTAATCCGAAGACAGGTGTGACAAATACGGCGATATTGAAATCAATCAGGCAGGCAAAAGACATTTTTCGGGATGACGTCATGATTATTGCTGGAAAAATGCATGGAGCTGGAGTGAGAAACGAAGCTGGCAGCGGTATCGTGAGCAAAGATGTCGTAACGGAATTCGCTCAGGCGGGCGCTGACGTGATTCTTCTACCATCAATTGGCAGTGTGCCGGGGACAACACTGACTAAGACAGAACAACTCGTTCAAGCCGCCCACGAACAGGACGCGCTGGCCTTAACGGCAATCGGCACAAGTCAAGAGGGTTCAGCAAAAGAGACAATTCAACAAATGGCACTGCAAAATAAAATGGCAGGAGCCGACATTCATCATATCGGTGATGCCGGGGCGCATGGCATCGCTGTTCCGGAAAATATTATGGACTATTCGATTGCCATTCGTGGGAAGCGACATACGTATGTCAGGATGGCTGAGTCGATTAACCGGTAACAAAGACGCATATAATGAAACGTTTTCCGGTTATGATCGTCTATAGAAAAAAGAGCGAGGCGGGGTTATGATGAAAAAAGAGTTGTTCATGTTCATGTTAAGTATAGGGCTGTTACTGACTGCCTGCAGCAACGAATCGGAAGAGCATGATTCAATGACCGACCAGGCTGACATGGATATAGAGGAATCCGAAACCGAGAGCACCACGTTAAACGCTACAGATGATGCCAGTATGGATAAAAATGTGCCGACTGATCAGGAACAGCCTGAATCCAATGAAGAAAATGCGGCACAACAAGCGGATGAAACCAATCAGGATGACCGGAAAGTCATTTATACAGCAAACCTTCGTATCGAAGTGAAGGACTACCAGAAAACGGTGGATGCCATTCAGGCCGATGCATCAGACAGTGGTGGTTATATTGTTGAATCGAACATGCATGAAGGCAACGAGGAAGGACTGACGACCGGTCGGGTGACAGTGCGTGTGCCACAGGATCAATTCCAAGCGTTTATTCAAATGGTGGAAGACGGCAGCAGCAACGTTTTGGAAAGCTCAACCTCAGGCCAGGACGTGACAGAGGAATATGTTGATTTGGAGTCCCGTTTAGATTCGAAACAGGTGGTCGAGGAAAGACTTCTGTCGTTTATGGAGCAAGCTGACGAGACGGAAGATCTGTTAAAAATCTCGGATGATCTCGCTGACGTACAACAGGAAATTGAGGAGATAACGGGGCGGATGCATTATTTGGACAACAAAGTGGACCTGGCAACTGTAACGATCCGTATTGAGGAAAATAACGTCAGCCTATCCGGTGAAGACGATTTGAATACATGGGACAAAACAAAAGGGCAGTTCATGAAAAGTATTAATTTCTTGCTCTCGGTATTCTCAGGATTGTTCGTCTTCATGATTGGCGGTTTACCGGTTTTAATAATACTGGCTATTATCGGGGGAGGCGCTTTTTGGATGATTAGAAAGCGGAAAAAGCGTCATCAGGAAAATGAATGAAAAGTACCCCCATGCTTAGTGCAGATGGGGGTACGCTAGCTTATTATTCGATTTGCTCTTGTTCATTTTGCAATTCTTCCATGCTGATCATGTCAGCATTATCTTTAACATCATCCGGAACGGTAACTTCCTCTTCAACTTTTCCGATGATTTCAGTTGTCATATCCATATCCATGGTCATGTTCACATCTTCAATCGGCATCTCAATTTCCATTTGCTGTTCTATTTTTGATTGTTCAAAGGATTCTTTGTCGATGTCATATGTTTGATGCATGTTCTTGATTTGCATATCTTGAAGGGCATTTCCGGCCCCCATTTGCTGTAATTGCTGTTCCATCGTTCCTTCAAGCTGTTCCATGGCAATATCCATCACTTTGGCGGAAGCTTCTTCATCCAGATTCATTTCAACAACATATTCGTTGTCTTCTTCTTGCATACTGATAAATTCACTTTCATCATTGCCATCTGACAGTTCCGTGATCATGTCTTTAAATTGTTCCATTTGTTCCGTTGGATTTTGGCCCTGGCTTTGCTGGGCAAACTGGTCCAGATCCATTCCTTCAATGCCAATCCATTGTCCCTCTGCTTCGGTATACATCACATTATCAACATAATAACTTTCAATCGGCATTTGCATACCCTGCATATTGGTTTCGCCTGACATCTCCATAGTCATCGGGTCAAGCGTCATTCGGGCGCTCATATTCATTGTCTGATCAAAAGATTCTTCCTGTTCACCCTGCGTAACGGTGACATTTTGTTGCATATCGGACGTGTATTCCATGCCCGGCCAATCCTGCATAGCTTCACTTGATTTAATGACCACATCTTCAGCTGTAAGTTCTTCTTCTTGCTCTTCCTGTTCTGTTTCCTCTTCTGTCGCCTCAGTGTTTTCGTTTTCGTCGTTGCTACCGGATGCATCTGAGTCTGACTGTCCGCAGGCGGCTACCAGTAGCATGATAAAAGTCATGATTAAGAATATGTTCAGATTTTTCTTCAATAAAAAAACTCCTCTCCGCAAGTGTTAATGTAACCCGGGCTCGGCCTAAGTAAAGCGCCTACTCACCGGGGTTTATCTGATACTGAATTGCATTATACAATAAAATGACGTCGTTTGATATGAAACTTTTGACCTCTTCAAAAACGCTACTTATTTACTAGTTTTTTGCGAGTGGTGCTTTTTATCAAATGTGAAAATGAGATAGCCGATTAACAGCAATAAAATAACTTGTGTGGAAGACATGATGATACGCCTTGTTTAATTCTTCCTTAGCGATTCCCTGTATGTGGAATGATAAACGATATGGCGGGATTGGAAGCGTGTTTTACGTGTGCTTTCATGGCCATCTGCTGTTTGTCTGAAATTGCTTAAATTTGATGTCCGCTACCCGTCACAGTCTATGATGTCGTTCTATTGGCTTTTGTCCTCGTATATGCTTAAAATGAGTAATAGACTAATATTTTGAGAGGAACGTCACAATGGGGGTCACCACAAAGGCGCTAAGATTTTGCATCTTACTTTATGCCCTGCTGTATTTTATTACCTATTTTCTGGAAAACGAACGATTGACAGGATTACATGCGATTATCGGTCTTTTTATGCTACTTTTATCGGTTATTCATTTAAAAATACATCATTTCAAACTACCGCTTTTTCTGTTACTGACCGGATTCACGATTATGCTGGTGTTTGCAGAAGGGTCTTTCCCCGAAAATTTGCAAAGTGGTCTGCTGCAAATGCGTCATATTATTGGCCTTTTGGCTGTTGTACCGATGATCAGCTGGGTATTGCGGTCTGAACCTTATGTTGAGGAAATTATTGGCTTAGCACATAATTTTCTCGATACAAGCCGTAAATTTTATACCGGTGTCATGTTCTTCACACATATCATTTCATATTTCTTGCTGTTTGGTTGCATCCCGATGATGTATCACTTTGTTAATGACATATTGAAAAATCAGCGGGGAGAGGAATGGGAAAAATATAAAGGAACGGCATTGCTGCGTGCGTTTGCGCTCTCAACCTTATGGGTTATCAGCATACCAAGCTTTGCGTTTGCAGTGGAGGCACTGAATGCTTCGCTGTCTGTCACGATTTTACAGGGTTTTTTAGTAACAGCAGCAGCGATGATTGTGGCAATCGTTTTTTCGTATTTTGAAGAAAAGCGTTACAGTATTGATCTGACAGCCGAAATCAAAACGGAGATCGATACAGTGCTTGAGAAATTTTCAAACAAGAAGCAGCAGAAGCGTAAGACGCTGGAGTTTGGCTTTCTGTTCATCACGCTGTTCGGGACGATTTTTCTGACGTATGAAATGCTTAGCGTGGAACTGATGATACTGATTCCAATCGTCATTATCATCTGGTCTGGTATTTATTTTCTGGTTAAGAAACGACCGAAAAGACTGCTTTCGGAAATGAAAGAATACTATCTGAATGGGCTATCATCACAGGCTTATCAATTCAGTGTGCTGACATCGGCGGGTGTCATGATATTCAGCTTAAATCAAACGGGAATTGGGACAGCGATTGTCGAGGGCGTTTATGCACTTCAGGAAGTAGTTCCGTTTATCAATATATTATACTTTTTGCCGCTGATTGTTATCGTGCTAGGTTTTATGGGACTTGGACCGCTGACAGTCATGGTTCTGGTTGCCGGTATTCTGGAAAGCATTTCATTGCCGTACCCGCCCGAGCTGATTGTGCTGGCGGTTACTTCTGGAAGCGCGATTTCAATTCTATTATCACCGCTGATCATGCCAGTCATTGTGCTGAGCGGAACGAACGGTTTGAGTCCATTAAAAAATGGTCTTAAATTTAACTATAAATATGCGATTGTGTTATACGTGATGGTTCAGGTGTATGTGCAGTGGATGGCGAATGGTTGAAGAGAATTTTTAAAATTGACAGTATAGATAAACAAACGTATACTTATAATAAGAATAAGGTACCGAGTAGCGCAAACTACCCAGTACCAGCAGTTGCAGACCGCATAAAGAGCGGTTGACCGATACAAGATGTTTTTAGCTCTAGAGAAGTAAGCGCACTATCTGGTCAATGGGCGGTTACTTCTCTCTCTTTAGATAGACGACAATTGTTACGATTAATGTCAGGGTTGTTGTTATTGCAAGACTGAATTGTGCAATTAAACTAAGTGCTTCATATGTCGTCATATTACCACCTCCCTTCCATGGGAGATGGTCAACCGCCCACTATACTATGCAACTGCTATCAATATAATATCACACTATATAAAAAGTAGACAGTAAAACAGAAAATACGTTCGTTTATTTGGTATGCCGCATTAAGGTATACCATTCTTTATATAAAAGGAGTCCCCCATGAAAATCGTCGTCACAGCAGATACGCATTTGAAAGAAGCCGGAAAACTGCCGGCAAGGCTTACGTCAGAACTCCAATCAGCCGATTTCATTATTCATGCAGGTGATTGGAAAACGGCCGATGTCTATACAGCGGAACGACAATGTTCATCAAACCGATCGGAAACGGCATCGCCATGAAAAAGATCATGATTGTTCCATGTGTTGTGAAGATTTCATTATAATGCTGGGCGTTCAGGAAATTCATATCCGGAAAGGCCAGCTGTATTCGCATCATCAGTGCGTCAGTACCGGCGCGGAACAGCATCAGCCGGAATCCGCCAACTTCAGCGCGAGCGAAGAAACTTCAGCCTGAAAACAGAACAATAAGTACACAGCTAAAGTATAATAGCTCGACACTAAAACAGGATCATAAAAAAACAGCTGCATTCTCATCCGAAAATGCGGCTGTTATCCAGATTAATCATCAGTCATTGTCTTTTTAAAACAAATGAACATAAATAGTGCTGCGGCAGCAACCCAAATGGTTATAATGCCCAGCGGAAGCCATGAGCTGTTTTCGTGCGCCTCGATTGCCTGCATGACTGGAAATGTATCGAAAATGGTCATGACGATACTGTCTTCAGAAAATCCGAGCTGTCCAATCATCGGTGTAAAACCGAACAGGAACATAACCGGCATCATATAGACATATGTGGAGGCAATCGATTTTGAAAATAGTCCGATACCGATACCGAGTAACAAGAAGAACAGGAATTGCAAAATTAATCCAATGATGGCCCTGGTGTTCAAGAACGGGTCAATGCCAAGAATCATCAGTGATACAACAAGGGCTGCGAGTGTTATAAGACCTGTCACAAGGCTTTTGCCGATAATGATATCAATAAAAGAAGCTGGTGACAGAATTAGTCCGCGCAATGTTTTCTTTTCATTTTCCTCTGCTATCATCATCATCATACAGGTTGATGTGACCGCCGAAAAAGTCACCCCGACAATCAAATAGAGCAGCGTAAGTGGAAACTCTTCAATGCCCATCTGGTCATAAATTAACGCCAATATGACAGGAGTCAACGGCATTGTCAACAGCATCATATTTTTCATGAAGTCCTTGATATCTTTTTCAAAAATGGCACTTATTCGTTGAACATTCATTATACCAGCTCCTTCCCGGTCACTTTTAAAAAGATTTGGCCAAGTGTCGGATTATCCGTATGCATCTCTTTCACTTGTCCGCTTGCGATTAGCTTTTTGATTTGATCGGCATTGCTGCGCTCATTGTCAATGACCAGTTTATCACCGGCAAATGTTTCCACATGAAAAGCATGCGTCGAGTATTTGTAGCGAAGTGCGCCCGGGCTGTCCAATTCCTGAAACTCGCCATTGTGCAGAAATGCAACACGGTCACATAACACTGTCGCCTCTTCCATGTTGTGCGTTGTTATAAAAATCGTTGTTCCGGCTTCGTTCAACTTTTGCAGCCCGCGATGAATTTGTGCTGCGTTGCCGGGATCAAGCGCAGATGTTGGTTCGTCCAAGAATACAAGTTCTGGTTTATGAATGAGTGCTTTGGCGAGCAATACCCGCTGCTTCATCCCTTTGGACAACTTTGAAATTGGTTTTGACCGCTCATCCTGTAAATTTACTTCCTGGAGCATGGTATCAATTTGTTCCAGGGGTGCGTCATACAGCCTGCAGAACAGTTTTAGGTTATCGTAGACAGTTAGACGCTCATACAATGAACTGTTATCCGATAGTATCCCGATCTGTGCTTTAAAATCAGCTGTTCTGAATCGGTCTGAATCAAAACCGAGCACTGTCACGTCACCGGCCGTCTGTCCAAGCTCGCCGGTCAAAATTTTGATCGTTGTTGTTTTGCCAGAACCGCTTGGCCCGAGCAGCCCGAAAATTTCACCCCTTTTCACATTGAAACTGACATGTTTAATGGCGGTATTTCGGCCAAACACTTTCCGCATTCCCTTTACTTCGATTGTATTTTCCAACTGAAAACCCCCTCCGATGTACTGCTTTAATCATAGTGGATCGTTCCCATGGGCGCAGTCATATCGGAACGGAATGTACCAGAAGGAGGCTGAAATGTACCGGATTCAGATTTGAAAAACGCCTTTATGAACTGTTTGTTTCTATTGGTGGGATGAACTGTACCGATTCAAAGCTCATGTTCAGAATGCAAGAGCAGCGCGTCTCGAGCTTAAAATTCCGTGAACTGTACCTATTTAAGGCTGAATTTTTCCTGGATATCCTGTATTTTGGTCCGTGACAACGGGATCGTTGACTGGATCGGATTGTCAATTCTGAGTGAATATGTGTTTTTCGACCATGTAATGATTTCGCGTACTTTTTGCAGGTTTACGATGTATGATCGATGGCAACGGTAAAATCCGTAAATCTCTAATTTCTTTTCAACTTCCGTCAGCGTAGAATCCATCGCGTACGATTCATCATTGATGACAATCATGGCTTTTCCATCCTGACTTTCGATATAATCGATTTCCGGCGGATCAAATAGAATCATTTTATCATCTACCTTCGCTGGGATTTTGAATAAATTTGTGGTCGTTGGTGTGCCGCGACTTTCAACTTCAGGTTCATGTTTCTGCCCGTCATCAATTTCAATTGGCTGCATGCCTTTTTTCTGTAGTTTGTAGGCTGAATCGCCAAGCAGTAGCGCGTGTTCCATGTTGGAAACTAAAACAAGGACAGGTATACTATTGTCCTTGCTCTTTTGAAGCATATTGATAAATGTGTTGATTGTCCTGATATCTACACCATGAATCGGTTCCCGGAAGATCATCGGATTGACACCGCTCATATAATACTTGGCATAGTAGACCCGACGGATGTCAGATTCTGAGCACTTATATAAAGCCGTTTTGGCACAGCTTTGCAGTTCAAACAGCACGAGAATTTCCGGCAGAGGTGTTTTGGAGCCGAACCATTTATGATAAAAAGCGATATTTGCTTCCACTGTCAAGCGTTCGTATAAGCCCTCCTGCTGATCAAAAACGGGAATTTTAACATTGTTTCGTAGAACTTTCACCAGCTCTGCCTGCATGTCCGTATCGCTGTATATGGCCGCAGTATATGAATCTTCGATGAATAGGGAAAAGGGTGGAAGCAGCTCACTATTCATCATCTCATCGTCAATCTTAAAATATGTCATTAATCCAGACTCCTGTTCAAATAAAAAATCGGTTAAACGTAAATGTAGTATAACATGAAGTGAGTAGGCAGGGATTTATGATTTAAAATCCAAGATAATTTTCCAATTGTATTCTAATGTTATTCACATGGTTCTCTTACAGGATTCGGATTACCATCTTCTGGTTCTAAACCTGGTGTATTCCTTAGAAGGATTGTGGTGTATCTGGTTAGATGTACCATTTTTTTGTATGTCTCTATTATTAATTGCACGACATTCCTGGGAAACGGATCCAGAAAGATCTTACATTTGGTGCATCCAATAATAAAGCACTGAATACATTTAGCGTATTAACATAAAGAAAGCTGAAAAATGGAATCAATATGCAAAGTAAAGTATTTTTTCCATTTTGCTGTTTTTATGATTGACAATATGATTTTACTACTCTAATATTGTGAATAATTTAACGATGCTGAGTTGAAGGGAGAAGAAGTTGTGGATGAGAAGAAATCGACTAAGGAAAATGAGCAGACAGATCAAAGCAATCAAAAGAAATATTCGTTAAAACGACTATTTAAACTTCCACATGTGTTTGTGCTTTTATTTATCATTGTCGTCCTCGCATCTATTTTAACTTATATTATTCCAGCGGGAGAGTTTGACAGGGTGGAAGATCCAACAACTGGACGAACCATTGTACAACAGGATTCCTATCAGCAAGTGGAACAGGACCCTGTTGGAATTGTAGAGGTTCCTGGTTTATTTATAACTGGATTGAACGAGGCGAGTGACATCATTTTATTTATATTTGTGGTCGGCGGCGCATTCCAGATTATAACCGCTACCGGTGTATTTGATTCCATCATTAGAAAAATCACCAATATGCTCGGGAATAAAGAAGTTTTAATTATACCTCTGTTCCTCATTCTTTTTTCAATTGGCGGTTTTACCATTGGTATGACTGTTGAAGGAATGGCTTTAATACCTTTAGCAATAGCGCTTGCAAGATCACTTGGCTATGATGCGATAACCGGATTATCAATGGTGTTTATAGGCATGTACGTCGGCTTTATTTCAGGGTTAATGAATCCATTTAATGTCGGCGTAGCGCAACAGATTGCTGAGCTCCCAATCTATTCGGGGATGTGGTTGAGGGCGATTATTCTGGTTGTGCTTTTAATTACCGCAAGCATTTATATTATTCGTTATGCTAATAAAGTAAAACGGGATCCATCGAAAAGTATCGTCAGGGAGATGGAACTAAAAGCCGATACGAAAGATCGAGTTGTAGGTTCAACCCAAATTCAAATGAGGCATTATTTTGTCCTGATCACCATTCTTTCTGGTATTTGTCTGCTTGTGTGGGGAGTCGCAAACAGAGGCTGGTATATTGATGATATTGCCGCCTTATTCATTACGATGGGGGTTGTCTCAGGACTCTTTGCAGGGTTAGGCCCCAGCCGTATTGCTGAGGAATTCATTGAAGGTGCAAAAGCGTTTGCGCTGGGTGCATTAATTGTTGGTGTGGCTAGGGCAATCCCGGTGGCTTTGGAAGAAGGGCTAATCATCGATTCTGTCATTAATGGTTTGGCGAACATTGTTGTCGTGTTTCCGGAATCTATCCAGGTTGTAGGGTTGTTTTTGACACAAACCATTATTAATTTTTTCATCAACTCGGGTTCCGGGCAAGCTGCTGCAACCATGCCGATTATTGCGCCATTAGGGGATTTGATTGGTATTACCAGACAAACCGGTGTTTTAACGTTTCAACTGGGAGATGGATTTACTAATCTGATATTCCCAACAGGCACGACATTGATGGCCTATCTGGCTGCGTCCGGCGTCCCTTATGAGAAATGGATTAAATTCATTTGGCCTCTTGTTCTTATGTTTATCGCCATAGGGGCAATTTTTATCGTCATAGCAGATATTATTCAGTATTAATTTTATTTTTTCAGGACTGGAAAGTGCGATAGATGGTCGTTACTGGGCGGGACAGCCCGTCCTTATATATATTGACCCTGTCCAGAAGTGTTACTGTGTATACTATCGCGATTTTGCTTCGAACGATAACGTTTTAACACCAATCTACAGCAATTTCAGGTAAATCTACAGCGGAGTTAGTCGCGTTATCAAAATAGCAGCCGCAACGTCCGGAAAGAGGTCTTCTTAAGGCCAATACAACCGAAAGAGCTGAGAGGGGACTTCAGAAACAGCAGGGCGGTCACATGAGCGTTTCTCGGCAAAATAAAAAGGGAACTGCCGGCACCGATTAACAGCCGACAGTTCCCTTTTCTGCCATTTCCTTAAAGAAGCCTTTTTAAAAATACAGGGCCACTGCCAATTGCATAAGTGAACGTCAGGCTCATGTTCTTCATGTTCGTGCAATCCGTTGTCATTTTCAACGTGAACGGTCAAATGATGTGTACCAGCTTCTTTGAATGTATAATCAGCACTGTATTCACCAGGCTCTGCTGCTCTGTTTCAACCCATTCATGCATATCCAAATTAGCATCACTTGTCAATAAATATTCTCGATTATGATTCCTTTCGCTTCAATTTTTGCTGTTTATGTAGCATGTGCTTTGTTCCCCATTCATGCATGGCTTCCAAAATTGGTTTCAGGCTCTTTCCATATTCGGTTATAGAGTATTCTACTTTTGGGGGAACCTGTGGGTATACAACCCGTTCAACAATATCCTCGTCTTCCAATTCTCGCAACTGTTTCGTCAGCATCTTTTGGGTGATGCCGGGCACATTTCGTTTTAGTTCACTGAATCGTTGCGTACCTTCCTTTAGTAAATGCAACAAGATAATCGGCTTCCATTTCCCAACTAATATACTTAAAGCATCTTCCACACGACAAGATTCCGGTTCTATTTCCATTTTAAACCTCTTCTCCAGTAGTATCTTTTTGTATACTATATGACATGAAAGTGCGTACTTAATTTATTTGCTATTATAATCTATAATAACATTGTATGGGAATGTTGGAAGGTTGGCGAAAGTAAAGCAAAGAAAATAGCCCACTAAAAATGATTAGAAAGGTTGAGATAGATGGAAAAATACCGTATTGATCCAAGTAAAGGGCTGGAATTCGGCCTTTATACGCTGGGCGATCATTTGCCCGATCCATCGACTGGCGAGCGGATTTCTGCACAACAGCGTATCCGAGAACTCATTGAGCTGGCCAAACTAGCGGAAGAAGCAGGTCTTGATGTCTTCAGTGTCGGCGAAAGCCATCAGGAATATTTTGCGACACAGGCACACTCGGTTGTCTTGTCAGCCATTGCTCAGGCGACAGAAAAAATAAAAATTGCCAGTTCCTCGACGATAATTAGTACGTTGGATCCCGTACGTGTATACGAGGATTTCGCGACGATTGACCTAATATCAGGCGGTCGTGCTGAAATTGTTGCCGGCCGCGCGTCAAGAGTAGGTGTGTATGATTTATTAGGCTATGATCTTCGTGATTATGAAGAACTGTACGAAGAAAAATTTGATCTGCTAAGGAAGATTAATGAGGAGGAAGTCATCAATTGGAAAGGGCAATTCCGCGCGCCTTTGCAAGATGCCAGAGTCCTTCCACGTCCGCAAAACGGTTCACTGCCGATTTGGCGCGCGGTTGGCGGGACACCTGCCAGTGCGATTAAAGCAGGGTTTGCCGGGGTTCCGATGTTTATGGCACATTTAGGGGGACCGGTGTCGGCTTTTAAGCGAACGGTTGATGCTTATCGTGAAGCAGCACAGCAAAGTGGATTTGATCCAGCCGAGCTGCCCGTTGCCACTGCTGGATTTTTCTATACCGCTGAGACAACACAGCAGGCGTTGAAAGCGTATTATCCGCATATCAATGAAGGAATGAAGAAAACAAACGGACAAGGCTTTCCGAAACAGGGCTTTGCCCAGGGGGCTGATACACGCAGTATCATCAATGTCGGCAGTCCGCAGCAAATCATTGAAAAAATTCTTTATCAGTATGAACAATTCGGGCATCAGCGATATATTGCTCAGATGGATTTTGGTGGTGTGTCATTTGACCAGTTAAAGAAAAACATTGAGTTGATCGGTACAGACATTTTACCTGCCATTAAAAAATACACAGCCAAAAACGCATGATGGGGACAGGGCAGATATGTTCCCTGCCCCTATCTTTTGGGATGAGGTGTGCCAGGCGGCAGGTAATAAGGCGGGGTCTTAAGCCAGCCTTTTTTCTGCATTAAATCTTTGGCTTTGAACCCAAGGGCTAGTTTTTCCGACTGGAATTTGAGAAACATAAGACCAACATCTGTCCGGAGAGATTGACTAGCAGCGGCGGCACACATGTCGGCTGCCGCAACAAAATTGATATTAATGGTGTTAACCAATTCGTCTTCTGTAAACTTAGTACCAACTGGAATAGCACTGGGATCGGCTTTCGGCTTGCTCTCAGGAGATGACGGCAGGCTTACCCCTTCTTGGTGCATCAGTTCTGTTAGCTCTTTTTTGTGCGAAGTAGCTACTTCCATCGCATCCTGAAAGAGGCTTTTTATTCCGGGTTCTGTTGTTGTGTTAAGGCCTATTTCTTCGTATGTTATGATGTTATTGACGAAAGCAAGGTATGTCCAGCACGCCATGACTTCACCAACGTGCAAAGGATTTTTTTTGTTGTCACTTAAAGATTTCAGAACTTTCGAGGCCGATTCAAAAAGTTGCTCAAACTTAACCATTTCATATCCTCCGTTAAGATAACTTCTTAACAGTTAGCTTCTTCCGCTTGTTCAAAATTATGTATCCATTTAAATGGAAAAACGGGAGCGAAGATACGTTTTTAACAGACTATTCTGTCGGACGTTTTAGACTCGTCAAGTTTATTTTTATAAACACGTGGTAATTAGACAGTATACTTAATGACTGAATTAATCAAGCGGGGTGCAGGGAACGGATTGTTTCGATGTCTATTGGGACAACCCCTGCCGCTTGACAGGAGGTTTTTGGATGAATAAAGAGAGCAAGGGACTGAGCAGCAGGTTAATTGACCACAGAATTTTCGCACCATCCCTTATCATTGTCATTTTAATCTGTATTCCGTTTGCGCTTTATGAGAATGAATCGTTGGAAGTTTTGAACAGTATTTTTGATAAGCTTGTCGACATGTTCACCTGGGGCTACATCTGGTACGCTATTATATTGGTTGCGGCAGGTCTGTATCTGTCCTTTTCCAAGTACGGCAATGTGGTCATGGGTGATCCGACCGAAAAACCGCGTTTCAATTTATTTGAGTATGCCTCTATTTTAATTGCGATGGGGCTTGGCTCGACGATTATGCGGACGGGCATGACCGAATGGGCGAATGTGGCTGTGGAACCCCCGTTTGGTGCAGAGGCCGGCTCTGGTGAGGCCTTATTGTGGGGGAATGCCTACAGCATGTTTATGTGGAGTTTCCAGGTGTTTGCGATCTTCGTCATGGCCGCTCCTGCTATGGGCTATGTCCTGCACGTCCGTAAACGGCCGTTTATGCGGATATCGGAAGTTTGTCGTGTAATCTTTGGCGATAAGTTCACAGATGGGATCGGCGGCAAGCTGCTGGACATTATCTTTCTTGTCAGTATTCTTGCAGGGGCAGCGGTCACGTTAGGACTTGGCGCACCAATTGTCACCTATAATCTCGCTGAACTGCTGAATATTGATATCACGTTCGGGTTAACGTTGATTGTCACGATAATTTGGGTATTCCTGTTTTCCCTGAGTGCCTATTTAGGTATTGAAAGAGGAATTAAAAAATTAAGTACCTTTAATATGTATCTTGCTGGCATATTTGCTTTAATGGTTATGATTATTGGCCCTGGTATTTTTATCTTTAACTTTTTTACAGATAGTGTGGGCCATTTATTGGCAAATTACATCAGCTTTTCCATCAATACGGATTCGATCAATATGGAAGGTTCGACATACGTGGTCAGCAATACGGTGTTCTGGTTCGCCTACAGTGCGACATGGGCCATGCTTCACAGTGTGTTCGCCGCCAAGATATCACGGGGGAGAACCATTAAGGAGATGATTTTAACGTATTTATTGGCACCCACATTTTTATCCTGGTTTGCGACGGGTGTGTTAGGCGGTCTTGGGGTTGAACGTTATCTCACTGGGGATGTTCCGGTGCTTGATATTGTTAAGGAAGATACGATGGCGGCCATACCGGCTATCTTAAATTCATTACCGTTATCGTCAATCGTTCTGGTGGTTTTTATCGTTATTGCGACCATCTTCCTGACAACGACATTGGATTCGACAACATATACGATTGCATCATATACGGGCACTAAAAACATGAGCCAAGCAGAACCATCCCGGACGTTAAGAATTATTGTTGCCGCGATTATTACGGTTCTGGCATTGCTGTTAATGCGGATTGGCGGTCTGCCTCCGCTGGAAGTTTTGTCAGGTCTGATGGGTATACCAATTATTGTCATCCAGTTCTTGACGATTTACGCTGCCAAAAAAATGATGGACGAAGATAAAGCATGGGTTCATAACGTGCGGGGAAGTAAAAAAGGGCAACAGAGCAAACAGCAACAAAAACAGCGGGGCTAATCATTGGTCTGCTGTTTTTGTGTGAGGTGTTTTCATTATGGCTGCCAAAATAGAAGAAGAGCATGGCACCTGAAAGGCGGGGGACTATACGTCTTTTATTCCACATGTAATGGGCAGGCCGACAAAAACCCGGACGTCAGTCGCATTGTCGGCCTGGCACGTCCTGTCCGCCGCAAGACACCCGCTTCAAGCCTGTGGGGTCAAATTAGGAAGGATAATCGAGCCGCTCCGGTTGATGTACAGCGTTCTCTGGTTGATAAGGGAGCCGCTCCGGTTGATGTACAGCGTTCTCTGGTTGATAAGGGAGCCGCTCCGGTTGATGTACAGCGTTCTCTGGTTGATAAGGGAGCCGCTCCGGTTGATGTACAGCGTTTTCTGGTTGATAATCGAGCCGCTCCGGTTGATGTACAGCGTTCTCTGGTTGATAAGGGAGCCGCTCCGGTTGATGTACAGCGTTCTCTGGTTGATAAGGGAGTCGCTCCGGTTGATGTACAGCGTTCTCTGGTTGATAAGGGAGTCGCTCCGGTTGATGTACAGCGTTCTCTGGTTGATAAGGGAGTCGCTCCGGTTGATGTACAGCGTTCTCTGGTTGATGACGTGCCGCTCCGGTTGATGTACAGCGTTTTCTGGTTGATAAGGGAGCCGCTCCGGTTGATGTACAGCGTTCTCTGGTTGATAAGCATGCCGTTCCGGTTGATGTACAGCATGTGACATGTTTTCGCCATGACTTCCAAAATAAAAAGCGCATGGCATCTGAAAGGCAGGGTGCCAAGTGCTTTTTATATGGGGGAGTAGCACTGCGCCTCAGTCTTTCTTTTTCCCGAAATAGCGTAAACCGACCAGTAACCCTATGAGCGTCATGATAGAAGCAAAAATGAGAAACGGTACCGGTCCGAATTGGAAAATGAGCGGAGCGGATAATGCTGTGACAAGCCCGCCGCCAAGAAATGGTTCAAAAACGAGTTGTTTGTAACCGAAACCTTCATAGGCCGGTGACTTCATTTCCGGATCGGCAACCCGCATTAACAGCAGCCCAGTAGCTGTAATCCCCATTGACTGTCCGAAATCACCAATCCCTCTTTCAAGCCAATACGTCAATGACAGCAAAATGGAGGGAAAGCGGTTCAATTGATTCCGGCCGGACGGTCATTTTTGCAGCCGCTTCACGATTTTCGAATTCCACGATTCCGGCTTTTTGCAAGTCAGTTAATGCACCCTGATCGGTCATCACCTTTGTTTTTTTCTTGCGTATGCCCCAGTTAATGGCTGTAATGCCGATGATGACAACTGATAAAATTCCGACAGTGGCCAAGCCGATAGCCAAATCGTAGGCTTCCGAAAATTCGAGGTCTTCAAAGGTACCTTTAAGCCCACCTGCTATACCGTGTCCACCTTCAAACCCTATTTCAATCAGGGCACCGGTAAATGGCGGCATGTCATAGAAGGGCGTCAATACGAGCAGAGCGAGAAGCAGCCCAACGACATATTGCCCCCAGCCGAGTGTCCAGCCGAATGACAACTGTGGTCCGCCAATTTCCCAGACTTTGGCCAGGCTTGGCAGGACGGTTCCCAAAAATAGTGTGGCAAATACAACATTAATCATAAGACCCGGCAGCGGATCCCATACCGCCATAATCTCAGGTGACAAAATCCCTGTCGCCCAAAATGAGTCTTCACCTGAGAGAGTTTCCAATAGGCGACCAAGCACTTGAGGGCCCGACAGCAGGGCTAGAAACCCGCCGATGACTGACGATGGGAGAAATAAGTACTGCATCCATTTCACACGGACTCTGATCCATTTCCCAATCAGCAAAAATAACCCAAGATATAACAATGCAAAACCAATTTGATCGGGTGTCATGTTGTGGCTCCTTTCCTAATCTGTGTAAAACGTTGTTGGTGTTTTATTCCCGTCTGTTCAAGGGGATAAACTGTAACACCGACAATCATTTGTTGTTAACAGGCTGAATGGTGCTGACATCAGTCAGTGGAGAAGAGCCGTGATCATTTTTAATCAGCTTTTTTTAATGGAAACCCATGTCAGTCGGAGTTTTCACAAAGTGTTGAAAATCATGACGGGAATGGGGATAAATCATTGGTATAATAGGATTAGGAAAAGGATTCATATTTCCTTAATCCAAAAACAAGGAGTGCTTACTATGAAACGAAACATTCTGGTGGCTTATGATGGTTCGGAATTAAGTGAAAAAGCGCTTCAGGAAGCTAAACTGCAGGCTGGTGGGGTTCCGGAAACAGAAGTTTATGTTATAACAGTCGTGACACAGGCAGGTCCGAGCACTAATGCCGCGATAGCAAAAAGTATTCAATATGAAGTTGCAGATAGTCTTCGTCCTGATATGGAAAAAATAAACAGGGCATTCGAAGCAGAAGATATACCAATCCATACAGATATTGTCTTTGCAAACACCAATCGCAATGCAGGGGCGAAGATCTGTGAATATGCTGATGAACATGATATCAGTTTAATTATTGCCGGCAGTCGCGGGCTTGGCGGTATGAAAAAACTACTTTTAGGGAGTGTTAGTAACCAAATCGTGCAGGAAGCCGGGTGCCCAGTGTTGGTTATTAAATAAATACGTTTTGTTTGTAAAGAGCCGGTTCATAATGAACGGGCTCTTTTTATGAGGTTTCTTTTGACATATACATATAAATCTTTTTGTCGGTAAAAATAGACGTATAGAAATGCTAGGAGGTGACGAACGTGAAGTTAGAGAACCAATCACTGACATCAGCAGAAATCACGCAGCTTTGGGCCGCTTATATGAATGACTGTGCATTAGAATGTCAATTGCAATATTTTTGGGCAAAAGTTGAGGATGAAGACGTGAAGACGGTTGTACAACAGGGTTTGGAATTAGCACAATCTCATATACCAAAAATAGCGGACCTATTTAAAAAAGAAAACTTCCCGATTCCATACGGATTTAAATTAGATGAAGATGTGGATATTAATGCACCAAGATTGTATTCTGATCATTTCGTTCTTTACTATCTTCAGCAAGGTGCGAAAACAGCCATGCAGGCATATGGTGTCAGTTTATCCTTGGTCGGCAGGGAGGATGTTTATCATTACTTTTCACAATGCCATCGGGAGCAGGATGAATTACTTAAACAGGTTAACACCGTGTTACAAGCCAAAGGTCTTTACGTCATGTTTCCCCACCTTCCCAAGCCGGAAAACTATGACTTTGTTAAAAACCAAAGCTTTTTAACAGGGTACTTTGGTGAGCGGCGTCCCTTAGCTGGAACGGAAATTAACAATCTTTTTTCAAATTACCATCGTAACGCACTAGGGGCAGCTACCTTAATCGGGTTTAGTCAGGTTGCAAAAAATACGGATGTCAGAAAATTCATGGTTAGAGGTAAGGAAATTGCCCAAAAACATTGTGAAGTTTTTGGCTCAATTCTGAGTGAAGATGATGTTCCTGCACCGACTAAAATGGAGGACTCAGTGACGGACGCCACGACTTATACGTTTTCGGATAAGTTGATGATGTATTACAGTACCGGATTAATTGCCTTGAGCGTCGGTTATTATGGTACGAGCATGTCGGCGAGTCCAAGAAGGGATCTGGGAACTGCCTATAACAGGCTTTTGAATGAAATCTTGAAGTACGCTGAAGATGGCGCCAATATTATGATTAAACATGGCTGGATGGAGGAACCACCACGGGCATTGGATCGTGATGAACTGGCTAAGAAAAAAGGATAAAGCCGGGGCAGGGAGCAAGCTCTCTGTTCCGCTTATTTCTAACTTCTTCAACAGCATTGAATTGGAATCTGGAAGCGAACGCAACGCCCTGGTAAAAAATGCGGAAGCACGACCAAAGGAAGCTGCCAGGTTGTGGCGTCAATTATATGATGATTCGAAACCTGTCAAAGAGCGAATCGACGACTTTTATGAGGCGGCAAAGATCTGTGACAAAAACAGCTCAAAGCAGATTTTTAAACTTGAGGGGTTGTGCTTGCTTGGGGCGAGCGGCGAAAAAAGGCAGAAATGTTGAAAGGATGCGCAAAAGAAGAAATATTAATGTGAATATTTCGGTAGAAAGTCACGTTTATTTGGGTACCATAGGGTTTTTCCAACATGAATACGGCCACATTTACATTTTAGCGATTTCACCATTCAGTCTATCATATGCTATAATTCTACTAGAAAACAAAGGTGGTGAAACGGGTGGACCTGAATGAACTGGCAGGAATTGTGAAGCAGGGTTTTAAGGAAATGCATGAAGAATTTGCAGCCGTGAACGGACGGATAGACAAACTTGAAACGCGGATGGATGGCCTGGAACAACGGATGGATGGCCTGGAACAACGGATGGATGGCCTGGAACAACGGATGGACAGCCTGGAACAACGGATGGATAGCCTGGAACAACGGATGGACAGAGTGGAAGAAGGGGTTATTAACATCGAAAATGATGTCAACTTTCTATCACAGAAGTATGGCGAGCATAGTGTTATGCTGAACCGACTGATAAATTAGTTATATGGTTTAACCGATGTTGGTATCTCTGCATTTTGTAGAGATTGGTAGCATCGGTTTTTTTGTTTGGAGTTTAAAGCGGATAAATTGACATTAGGCGGACGGATGTATTATATTTACTTTGAATTAAAGATAAATAAATTCAATGTAATAAATTCAATTCAATATGGAGGATTCTTATGAATGGTATAAAAGGGATGCATCACGTTACCGCCATAACAAGCAGCGCGGAAAAGAATTACGAATTTTTTACGTACGTTCTGGGAATGCGATTGGTCAAAAAAACAGTGAATCAGGATGATATCCGGACCTATCATTTATTTTTCGCCGATGATAAGGGAAATCCAGGCACGGATATGACGTTTTTTGATTTTCCCGGAATTCCACAGGGAACGCACGGGACGAATGAAATAGCCAAAACGGCATTTCGCGTGCCAAGCGATGAGGCGCTTGAATACTGGGTGAAACGTTTTGATCGACTTGAAGTCAAGCATGAGGGTGTAAAAGAAGAATTCGGTGTTAAAATATTACCATTTGTCGATTTTGACGATCAGAAATATCAATTCGTCTCGGATGAAAACATGGATGGTGTGGAACCGGGAACGCCATGGCAGGATGGCCCGATTCCGCCGGAGTATGCGATTACCGGGCTTGGACCGATTCATGTGCGCATTGCCAACCTTGATTATTTTAAAGAAGTCATGGAAAAAGTTCTGCAGTTTAAAGAGATCGATCAGGAAGGCGATCACCACCTGTTTGAAGTTGGTGAAGGCGGAAATGGTGCACGGGTCGTTGTTGAACATAACGCTGTCATGCCTAATGCACAGCAGGGCTATGGAACGGTTCACCATGCGGCGTTCCGTGTTGAAGACCGCTCCGTGCTGGAAGAATGGACTAAACGAATGGACGATTTTGGATTCCGGACATCCGGTTATGTGAACCGCTTTTATTTTGAATCATTGTATGCACCTGTGGCCCCGCAAATTTTATTCGAATTTGCGACAGATGGCCCAGGATTTATGGGGGATGAACCATATGAAACATTAGGCGAAAAATTGGCTTTGCCGCCAAAGCTTGAGCCAGAGCGTGAACAAATTGAGCGGATGGTCCGCCCGATTAATACGGTTCGAAGTACGAAGACGTTTGAGAAGGAGTATGAATAATTCAGTGCTTTATATGAACCGGCATCACCTTTAAGGCAAATACTAGGATTATGCGGAAAAAGAGTTCTGTTATCAATAGATGAAACCAGCGAGGCTGACCCTATGATATGATGAGGGTAGCCTCTTTTGTTTAAAAATCATTTATAAGAAAAATAGGTACCAATCTTTACCCATGGGAAAAAGGGCTGAATTCTGTAAAGCTGTGAAAATGATAACGGTGCGTACTTTTGTTAAGGAGGGCTTCAAATGAAGAGTTCACAGATGCAACAGCATTTTCAACATTTGGAACAGCAAAGGATAGTGTTTTATCATGATCCGGTTATACAGGCTGCCGATCCATGGAAATCGCCTCAGCCGGGGAAGTGGTCTATCGGCGAAACACTATACCACCTCATCTTGATGGTGAGAATGCTCAGGAGATTTTCGTATGTTTATATTCCGGTTATGCTTCCGATTGCCCGTTTACGGAGAAAGAAGCCTTATCAGACAGAAACCAGTGATATATATAAAGGATTCCGAGAAAAGAAAAAAAGACCTATGAAGGCGCCTTTTATCATAAATCCCCCGGCAGGACTGGAAACTAAATATAACTTCACCAGAATACAGGAACAGCTGGATATGGAAACAAAGATGCTCAAAGAACGACTGCAAACCATTGAAGAAGACATAGCAGGACATATCCGTTATCCGGATCCGGTTGCTGATTATCCAAATCTCATTCAATGTGTCCACTTGCTTGCTATACATGAATATCATCACTTTGAGGTCAATAAAAGATATTTGACTCACCCATCCATAAATGGGTGAGCTGGCTAACGCAATAACCGATAATCCTTTATGGCAGATTGACCGTTTAAGGAGCATATCCATGAAAGAATACTATTATGATAAGCTGCTGAATATCAAAACCAGGGGAACTCAGAAGGGCTATCCCGACTCAACGCATCACAACCCATACCAGCCGACTTCATACCGTGCGCTGGAGGCGTTATTTCAGGATTATCATTTGAAAACCAGTGATAAGGTCGTTGATTTTGGCTGCGGGAAAGGCCGAATAAGCTTTTATATCCATTATTTTTACAATGCTACCATTACCGGGATCGAAATGAACAGAAACTTGTATGACGAGGCAGTCAGAAATCGTAATCGTTATTTGCATCAGATAAACGAGAAAACGGATAAGATTCATTTTCAATACTGCCTGGCACAATATTACCAGATCACCCCATTAGATAACCGGTTTTATTTTTTTAATCCATTTTCAGTTGAGGTATTTATGAAAGTCATACATAATATTCTGCTTTCCGCCGAGCAACATAAGCGAGACATCGAGCTGATTGTCTATTATGGTTCAGACGATTATGTTGCCTATCTGGAAAACGATACGGCGTTCGAATGGCAAAAGACAATCACTCTGCCAGACGTGTCGAATCCTGATCCTTATGATCGCTTTTTGATTTACCGGTTGGGGGCTTAAAGCACATTTAATGGGTGTTCTTAACGTGTCGTCTGTCGTCTGCAAGCGGCGAGAGTGTTCAGTGCTTTCGGAAATAAAAGCCATCGAGCGCTGGAATCCGGCTTTGTGCAGAACTGGATTCAAGCGCTCGACAAACTTCATTTAAATACCGTGTTAAACGTCTGGAATAATCGCTCAAACTGATTCAGAATATCGAGTGCGACAACCCCATTACCTTCTGCTGACTTTGGATAACCTAACGGTACCGTGCGTCTGACAAGTTGTGCATATAGTTCTGATTCGGTCAGTTTCCGGTCAAATTGCTCCTCCGCTATGTTAATGACGAGTGCCAATGCGCCCGATACATGCGGTGTGGCCATTGATGTGCCGGATAGCTTAGCATACTTTTGATCCGTGTAAGTGGACATGATCTCGACGCCAGGAGCGACGATATCGATTTCGTTATTGGTATTACTAAAATGGGCAATCTCTCGGTCGAAATTGATAGCGCCGACCTGAATGACTTCATTATAAGCACCTGGAAAAGCATATTCATCTGTTTCCGGACGGTCATCGCCTTCATTACCGGCAGCGCAAACGACTGGAATGCCATTGTCGATTGCCCGTTTGACAGCTTGATATAATTCTGGAACGTCTTCCGGACCACCCAGTGACATGGAAATGGCTCGTACTTTTTCACCATTCGGACCTTCCCAATCCGTTGCATAGTTGATGCCATCAATTATCCATTGGTAGTCGCCGCTTCCGTTACCATCCAGTACTTTAATGATCAGCAGTTTAGCACGTGGCGCAACACCCGTGATTCCCTCATCACCAGCTGTTGCTGCGGCAGTTCCGGCGACATGGGTACCGTGTCCGTTGTCATCGCCATAATCGGTTTCATTACCATCATTCGTGAAGTTTCTGCCATCAATGATTTGATCTTTTAAGTCGGGATGGTTCATGTCACAACCTGTATCAATGATGGCGATGACGCTGCCACTGCCTTCGTTCGACTGTTCCCACACGTCTGGAGCCTGTATCATTTGCACACCTTGAGGTACTTCGATTGATGTCTCCTCAATTTCGTTCACCTGATAAGGGATTAGATGCATATTTGCCATTGGTTAGCCTCCTCAACTAATATATATCCATTATAGTTTAAAATAATCTGACTATGGGGCGTTGTGGCAGAAAACGAGTCTAAATGCCTGAAAAAACAGGTGAAAAGAACTAGTCGTTTATAGATATTGTGTTTCTCAGTAAATTGGAAGCATTGACATTGTTTTTAAACAAATGGCACCCCAATTGTTAGATAGTATCTAATGATCAGGGTACCATTGATTCCCAGGCGTTTCTTGTGTATTGAAGGGGCGCTTTAATAAATAATAGGAGAGACCAAATGAAGAATCATTATAAATGTCCGTGAGTGGCGTTCTTATTTAGCGTTAGGACGACTCATGAATATTGAAAGAAAATCGATTTTCCTGTTCAAATGCGCCTTGATCAAACGTCCGTTCCACGAATGTTACATAATTGTTTCGATCAATGAGGAGAACGGTTGAGCAGCGGGTGCCGTATCCAGGCGTTTGGATAAACATAGGTGACAACTTCTGCTCCAGTTCAAGGCCTACCCCTGTATTGGGCAAATTCGCTTCCGGCGCTTCCTCCGCATCTGCTATGATGTCAAAAAGGGCATCGGCTTCAACGTGTGGCTTCCGTGTGACATAGTCCGCCAGCTGTTCTTTTCCTTTTGTCACTTTCGGCCATGGGGTGTTCAGAAATTCGTTGCTAAGTCCATGGGTGCCATGTGAAATCTCTGATATGTCATTTTGAATGTTATTGTAATAAAATAACTGCTCTGGACTGCCAGCCATGACATTAAACCCGGGATACGCGTTTTTTTCTTTTTGCAGACTGGTCAAATAGTCAGTGGCCGTCATGTCGGACTCCAGGAAATCCCTGACGATGTGACCGCGTGATTTTTTGTTGTTTTGATCTTCATTTGGGTTACGGTAGTTTGTTAGCGCTGCGAACCGGCCGCTTTTTGTAATGCCGAGCCAGGTGCCCATCCCGACCAGGTCCCTGCCGCCCAGAATATCAGGGTTATCCTCCCAGAATTGGGTGGGAGCGGTGGGTCGCTGATAAAATTCATCCCGATTGGCGGCGATGATTAATTTATAATTTGGGTGATCCTGAAAGTGAAAATTAATTAAACACATCGTGAACCGTCCTTTTTGTTTCATTATATTCTGTGAAAGAGTGAGTTCCAAACAAATGAACCGATAGGAAGGTCACATATTCTGCTCAAGCGCTGGGCTATCGACAGATGGGGAAAATACCGTTAATCTAAACGTAATCGGCGGATGCCGATTATCACTTCCCCAATATTAACTTTTTACTCTTGTAGGTGATTGACGCTTTCTGTTTTTTTGGTTGTAACATCTGTTTCCTCTACAGGGTTGTTGCCTATTTTTAAAGCCGTATCTGATGTGACCAGAATGCTGCCGGATTTAATTTGATCGGTAAATTTGGCTGCTTGTTCATCTGACAAACCCTTTTCGAGTAACTTGTTATGAATATTAGAGGTTTCCTCGACACCGGTGAAGATGAATTTCGTGATTTTGTCTATGAATGAACGGTCGCGGTTTTTGGAAGTTTCCGTACTTGTTATATTGACGTCAGTATCGTTATTGAGTGCATCGGCATATTTTCCATGTGAAAAAATCGTGATATTTTCTTTGAAATAACCTTCCAATTCCAGAACATTGACCGTTTTTACCGCGTCTTCCACTGACGTATATGGTCCATAAACTTCTTCTGCCAATTACAGCACCTCTATTCTGCAATGTGTGATATAGTGTTCTATTCCCTGTAGATTTGTGGTCAAACATTGTGAATTCATGGCTGTTACGTTACCTAACCAAAAATTTTAATTGTCCCTCCGTATTTTTATATGTTTATCATGTAAAAGTCAGCAAAGCAACGGTTGTTTTGGCCAAAAAGCGGATTTATTATGAATGGAAGGAAGGATTGCTTTTCGCTATCCTGGTAAGATTGAGCGGGGTATATCCGGTTATCGGGTTCAATGGCGTATTGATAGGGGTTTTGTTAAAACATCAAATATGGCATGATAAAAGCATGTAGAATGCTTCCATAATCGAATGATTTATGCTAGACTATGGGAATATGTCTTTAAGAAAAAGAGTCCCTTTTAATTTTTTTGAACTATTTTTTCATCAAACGGAAAGAAGGAACATTAATGACGGAAAATCAGGAAAGTCAACAACCACAAAGTCAAGCTAAACGTACAACGCTCATGCTCGTATTGATATCAGGGGCGTTTGTCGCTATTTTAAATCAAACGTTATTGGCAACCGCACTGCCCAAAATTATGGCGGATATGAATCTGGGAGAAAGCACGGCCCAATGGCTGACGTCCATTTTCATGCTCGTGAATGGGATCATGATACCGATCACAGCCTTGCTGATTAATCGATTCACAACCAGAGGACTGTTCCTCACAGCGATGGGACTGTTTGGAGCAGGGACCATCATTTGTGCATTCGCACCGAATTTTCCGATACTGATGGTGGGCAGAGTCATCCAGGCTTCCGGTGCAGGAATTATCATGCCGCTGATGCAGACGATTTTGATGCTTGTTTATCCAATGGAAAAACGTGGCTCTGCCATGGGCATGTTTGGCCTTGTCATTGCCTTTGCGCCGGCAATTGGGCCGACATTATCCGGCTATCTAGTTGAGCATTTCCCTTGGAGAAGTTTGTTTTATGTCGTCTTTCCAATCATTGTCGTCGATATCATCATTGCATACTTTTTGCTGCGAAATGTTACCGAGCGCACGTTCCCGAAAGTGGATGTGCTATCAATCATTTTGTCAACATTCGGTTTTGGCGGTTTGCTTTATGGATTCAGCGTCGCCGGCTCAGCTCAGGAAGGCTGGGGAAGCGCTCAAGTGATGATATCCATGGTTGTCGGTGCTGTGTCGCTGACGTTATTTATTCTCAGACAGCTGAAGCTTGAACAGCCTATTTTGGAATTCCGGATTTTTAAGTATAAAATGTTTACGCTGGCGACAGTTTTAGGCATGGTTGTCTTTGTAGCTATGATAGGTGCCGCTACTGTTTTGCCCATTCTGATGCAGGACTACCTTGGTTTCAGTGCACTTGAATCAGGCTTGGCACTGATGCCTGGTGCAGCCATCATGGGGATCATGAGTCCGATAACAGGCCGATTATTTGATAAATTCGGTGCCAGATACCTGGCGATTATTGGTCTGACAATCGTCTCCGTGACAACATTCATGCTGGCTATATTGACGACGGAAACAACATTTGCTTACATTGCCACGGTGAATGCGGTCCGGATGTTTGGTGTCGCTATGGTCATGATGCCGATCACGACAGCTGGCCTAAATGAATTGCCGAACAAAATGATGCCGCATGGCACGGCGATGAACAATACCATGCGCCAGGTAGCCGGGGCAGTTGGTACAGCATTACTTGTAACGGTTATGTCCAATGCTGCTATTCCGGAACAAGGGCGACAGGGACTTGTCCATGGCTCCAATATGTCATTTATCGTTGCAGGCATTACGGCTATTATCGGTATTGTGTTAGCATTTTTCGTGAAGAATCCGAAGCGTAACAACAGAAATGCTGTTTAGCATATAAATTGGGGTTCACTCTTTAAAAAGATAAAGGCTTTCGTCAGTCCGGCTGGCGACGGCCTCTTTTTTCTGTTAGAAAGCTGGTGTGTTTTGGCTGCTATGAAAAAAGTTGAAACGTTACATATTTGCGGGACGTATACTAACTAGAAACGGGGGAGGCAGTATGCAGTTTGTATCAATTGATTTTGAAACGGCAAATGAGATGCGCAATAGTCCTTGTGCGGTGGGTATTGCCGTTGTAGACGGGCAGGAAGTTGACGATGAATTCTACAGCCTGATCAACCCCATGACGGATTTCAGCCCGTTCAATACACGTATCCATGGCATTACAGCAACCGATGTGGCAGATGCACCAACGTTTGCAGAACTGTGGCCAACACTCGAAACCTATTTGTCGAATCATTTGGCTGTGGCTCATAATGCCAGCTTTGATATGAGTGTCATTCGGCATACGCTGGATGACTTTAATCTTACATATCCCGCAATGGACTACCTTTGTACAGCTAATATTTCGAGGCGTGTATGGCCTGAACTTACCAACCACAAGCTGAACACCGTTGCTGCCCATCACAATATTCAATTTGACCATCACCATGCTCTGGAGGATGCTCGGGTGGCTGCGAAAATTTTAATCGAGGCATTTAAGACATATGGGACGGACCAACTGGATATATTTCTAGGGAAGTGCCGTATTTCAAAAGGCAGAATCTATGAACGGGGGTACGTTCCGCCGAGAAGAAAACGTATGAAACAAAGTAGGAAAATCTATTTCTAGCGTTGGCTGCCTTTTTGGTTGTTAAAGAAATAAGTAAAGAAAAAAGGAGATGATGTGTTTTGCGCATCCTGGTAGTTGGGGCAAGCGGTACAATCGGGCAACGGATTACGGAAGGAATTGCATCAAACCATGAGGTGCTCCGTGCAGGGCGAAACGGTGCGGACGTTTCCGTTGATCTGACATCCCCGAAAAGTATTGCCGGCATGTATGAAAAAGTTGGGTATGTGGATGCCGTTGTGAACGCTTCAGGTGGAGCGAATTTCAAGGCTGTCCCGGAATTGACGCCCGAATTGAACGAAAAAGGGATCGAAAGTAAATTAAAAGGCCAAGTCAACCTAGTGCTGCTGGGCCAGGAATATGTTAATGACGGCGGCAGTTTTACGTTAACAACCGGTGTGATGATGGATGATCCAATTCCGATGGGTGCCTCAGCTGCAATGGCCAATGGTGGTGTCAAAGCATTTGTGAAAGCGTCATCGATTGAAATGCCAAGAGGTATTCGGATTAACAGTGTCAGTCCTAATATTGTTAAAGAGTCCTGGGAGCGAATCGGTCACCTTTTTGCTGGTTTTAATCCGGTACCGGCTGAACGGGTGGCAAGAGCTTATATTAAAAGTGTAGAAGGTGCACAAACCGGGCAGAATTATAATGTTTACTGAAACGATAGTTTAACCGGTTACAGAATGATTAGTGGCGCACTCGATTGTTTTAATGGAGGGCGCTGCTAAAAACTTCAAATTATGAGCTTACATATTTTTTGGGGAGGCATTTGGTATGGCTGATATTAAATATGACATTGTCGAACATATTGCAGAATTGTCTAAATCACCAAAAGGATGGACGAAAGAATTGAATTTAGTCAGCTGGAATGGACGCGATCCGAAATATGACCTGCGGGACTGGTCGCCTGACAAGACGAAAATGGGAAAAGGGGTTACGCTTACAGATGCGGATCTGGCCAATTTGAAAGCTGCATTGGAGAAGCTTAATCTTTAACAGGATGATTCTTGCACACCTTCCCATTACGATTTGGCAAAAAATGTAGTATCATGGGCCTATACATATATTAAACAACGGAAATGGAGGACATCGAAGTGAATAAGACACGTTGGTTTGCACTGGGAATTGCAGTCGTTTTACTTGCGGTTTCGACTGGTTTTAGGTTTATGAGCACGCTGTTTTCAACCGATCTGGAGGCTATGTTTGAGATGCCGCAGGAGCAATATCAGCAGGAGGTCATTGAAGAAGGTACCGGGAATAAAATTGCGGTACTGGAGCTTGACGGCGTTATTCAGGATGTAAACACATCGTCAGTCCTGAATACAGGCGGTTATAACCATGATCGGTTTTTGAAAAAATTGGAGGATGTCGGTGAGGACCGTACGGTAAACGGGATTATTTTACGCGTCAATACGCCAGGTGGTGGTGTGGTCGAAAGTGATGAAATTCACGACAAGATTGTAGAAATCAAAGAAGAGCACAATAAACCCGTTTATGTTTCGATGGGGAATACGGCAGCCTCAGGCGGTTACTATATTTCTGCTCCTGCAGATAAAATTGTCGCTCACCCGGCAACTTTAACCGGCTCAATCGGTGTCATTATGCAAAGCTATAATTTTGCGGAACTTGCTGATGATCTCGGGGTTGATATGAATACGATTAAAAGCGGTGAATTTAAAGACATCATGTCCGCCACAAGGGAAATGACCGATGAAGAGCGAGGCATTCTGCAGACCATGATTGATGACATGTATGCCGATTTTGTACAGGTCATTGTTGATGGCCGGGATATGTCAGAGTCGAAAGTTCGAGAATTGGGTGATGGTCGTGTATATACTGGAAGCCAAGCAGCGGATAATGGACTTGTTGATGCACTTGGTTCATTGGAAGAAACAGCTGCTATGATGCGGGAAGACTTTGAATGGCCGAACGCACAGCTTGTTGAGTACAAAACAGGCTTTGGTTGGAACAGTTTCCTAGGTGGGACTGTCCAAAGCATGGTCGGCGGTGAAGAAGCAAATCTGATGGCCATTCAGGAACTACTGCAGCAATCGGACGGTCCCCGTGCCATGTATTTATATTCGAAATAAGGAGGTGCTGTTATGCATGAAAATCAAGAAACATATACCGACACTACCACAGTTGATGAACAGCGATATGCCGGATTCTGGATGCGCTTTTGGGCGTATCTGGCTGACTTGATTATTGTATTCAGCATTAATGGCATCCTGCTTAGCCCGTTCAAATTTTTCAATGATGGTAATCCGATAGATATCGGGATTTGGACAGCAACCGGTATTTTCGGCGTTATTGTATTATATTTGTATTTTGTGCTGATGACAAAATTCTACGGAAAAACACTAGGTAAAATGATTTTTGGCCTCCGGGTTGTCCGTGAAGACAGAAACCCGCTGGAATGGAGCGATCTGATTTTCCGGGAAGTGGTTGGACGCTTTGTCCATCGCGTTTTTTGGTTTACAAACCTGTTGTATTTGTTCGTTGCCTTCGGTGAACAAAAACAGGGATTGCATGATATGGTCGGCAGTACGCGCGTTGTGTTTGACAGGTGAATGTAAGTTCGAAAACGAATAACGGGCTGAATCGTCATTATATGTGGCAGGAAAACGGGTATCAGCTAACAGGTCATCCTAAGGGGTGGCCTGTTTTTTTAGTGTTAAAGTCTGCACGATAGTCCCAACAATGCGTCACTGACATAGGATAGTTATACAGAAGGGATTAATATTTGGAGGGCTTTGTTATGCTGAAAATGGATTATGGTGTTCCGGAAATTTATAAGCAGGAAGCGTATGGCGATCTGGCTAACATATATGAAGACATTCAGACAGTTTTAAAGGTGCCTGTCGTTAATTTCATGTTTCGAACATTGGCGCTATATGACACATTTTTAGGTACCGCCTGGACGCAGGTTCGTGCAAATATGCTGACGGTGGAAATGGAGAAGGCTGCTGACAAACTTAGATATCCTGATATCGATGTAAAGGCCCCCGAGATTAATTGGGAGACAATCTATAACTTATCAACGATCGAGCAAATAAAGCGTATTATTTTCACATTTAATTATGTCAATCCTAAATTATTACTTATTGCCAGCGCATGGGCAGAAAGTTTAGGTAATCGATCGATTCAAGGTACCCAGAGTTATGATGGCGATATTGCCCCAGGTGTTTTTCATGGATTGGAGGATGTTCACTTAGTGGATATATGCCATGCAACGCCAGATGTACAAAGCTTACTCGTGGATATCGTTAAAAAACACCGTGCATTTGACGCTGCAAGTGATTACCGTGCGCTGGCGAATTACCCGGTATTTTTGGGAAAAAGCTGGGAGAGTCTGAAGCCATACGTTGGATCGGATGACTATCATCTGCTTGGCGCTGATCTTAAGCAACAATCAATTGAACTGGTTCATGACCGAATGCCCTTTCCAGTTACCATAAATACTGATTATTTATATCAAATTTACAGTCCCAGAGAAATGGCGGGAATGATGGGGATTGTCGCCATGTTCCAGAACTTACTTCCTGATTTAATCATTGAGGGTGAATTTTTCAGGCGGATGATTGCTGAAAGATAAGCATACATTTTTAAAAAGTAGTCATAACGCCTGAATCAAACAAATAGATTATATAAACATGTCCTAGGCATGTGTGTCTATTATTTGGAAAAGGGGATGAATCTGTGCCGAATAAGCTGTTTAAGGTTGATTTAAACAAGACAATGGATAAGCAGGATGTGCCTGGCCATAACCGCTGGCACCCTGATATTCCTGCCGCATTTTCGGTAGATCCGGGTGAGACGTTTAGAATGGAATGCCTCGATTGGACGGATGGCCAAATTAGTAATAACGACGATCCCTCGGATATAAGGGATGTAAATCTTGAGCGGGTACACGTACTGAGTGGGCCTGTGCACGTTAATGGCGTAGAACCCGGTGATTTGCTCGTTGTTGATATTTTGGATATTGGTGCGTTCAGTGCCCATGAATGGGGTTTTAACGGAGTTTTTGCGAAAGAAAACGGGGGAAGTTTTTTAACTGATCATTATCCCGAGGCTGCAAAATCAATCTGGGATTTTGAAGGGATTTATGCAACGTCCCGTCATGTACCGAATGTCAAATTTGCCGGTATCATACATCCTGGGTTAATTGGTGTTGCGCCTTCACAGGGAATGCTTGATGAATGGAACAGACGGGAGAAGGATTTGGTTGACCAAAATCCTAATCGTGTTCCGCCACTGGCAAATCTTCCAACAAAAGACAATGTTGTACTTGGTGGTTTGACTGGTGAAGAATTCGACCGGGTTGCCAAGGAGGGTGCGCGCACTGTTCCGCCAAGAGAAAATGGAGGAAACTGTGACATCAAGAATTTATCGAGAGGGTCAAAAGTGTATTTCCCAGTATTCGTCGACGGTGCAAAACTGTCAGTTGGTGATTTGCATTTTTCACAGGGTGATGGCGAGATCACGTTCTGTGGCGGGATTGAAATGCCTGGCTGGATTGACTTACATGTGGACGTTATTAAAGGTGGCATGGAAAAATATCAAATTAAGAAGAATCCTGCATTCCGACCTGGACCAATGGATCCGCATTATAATGAATACATTGTGTTTGAAGGCGTTTCGGTAAATGAATTTTCCGGAAAACAAACGTACCTGGATGCAAATATTGCTTACCGGAATGCTTGTCTGAACGCCATTGAGTTTTTGAAGACACACGGATTTACCGGAGAACAAGCCTATATGCTGCTGGGATCAGCACCAGTACAAGGACATCTGGCAGGTGTTGTTGATATTCCTAATTCGTGCTGTACATTATCATTACCGAAAGATATCTTCACAAAAGATATTTTGCCAAAATAATGGAGGAATAAGGGATGCCCAGCTATACGTTCTCATGTAAAAAATGTGGTGAATTCACGTTGTGGTTTCAACACATGAGAGGAACTAGGCAAGAGGTGCAATGTCCGGAATGCAGTGAAGCAGCAAAACGCGTTTTTAAGCCTCCAATCACATTTAATATGGATAGCCGGGTCAAGAAACGGATTGAAAAGGGCATGGAACCGAGGGTGGTAAATAAAAAAGACTTACCAAAAAATACAAAAAGAAATCCAACAATATCAAGACCATGGCAAGCTGGACATTAATAGTAAAAAATCCATCTTCATTTTGAGGATGGATTTTTTATTTGCCGGGGGGTTTATTACATCTATTTTGGCTCGTAACACATCTCGGTAAATTAGGTGTTCAGTGCTATTTTCCGGAAAAAGAAGACATTTTCCTTACTTGTCACAAACATATCTGAATTAAACTGAGGCTCCGATAAATGGTCAGATTTCCGCTGTTAAATCACCCGGCATAAATACCTCCCAATATGAAACACTACATTTTGGAGGTGTTTTTATGGCTGATAAAAAAGATAACCGAAGCAAGAACCAGGTTAAAACGAGTGTGAACAAGCAAGGGCTGAGCGAGGATGTGGTTGATCAGCAGCCGGACAGTCAGCTGGAGCAGCGGGCTAAAAAGAAAAACACGAAAATTTGAATTAAGTATCTGATGAAAAGATAAGGGTGATAACCATCGATACGTCATTACACTACTTGCGTGAGTCATTAGTCAACTATGAGAACCATGATATGATGAAACAAATTGCTGAAAAACTGGCGAAAAATGATTATCAACATGAAGAAGAATTTGTCCAGGATCTTGATCAAGAGGAGATCGCGTATCTGGATTCGGTCGTTGAAAAGGAATTGAATTATGCCAGAAACGCAGGAGATGATGTACGGGCCAAACAATTGAAAGATGTGTATGAATTACTCTTCTGATTATGGTAAAAAAAACCATTGATTTTAATCGTCTCAAGGTGTAGTATATAAATACAGGCTACAATGTTCGTATTTAAATAAGTTTTAACCTCTAACAGATGAATAGGGAGTTTTATATCGGAGCTTAAATGTCGCGCCTCCTTTAGAGTGGAAGACAGGAAGGCCCCTGCAAACACCCACTTGGTGAAGTGGTGGTTTTAAAACTTTTTATTTCGGAAATACGGCAATTGTGGCTGTAAACCACTAAAGTGATAAGCCAGTTCCTTTATGGGAGCTGGTTTTTTGTATTTAAACCATTAATCAGGTTGTGGGTTCTGATTAAAGTGATAAGCAAACGTTAACGGCCGCTATTCATAATAACTATTATTCTTTTTACAATGTTGGAGGTATGGTGGGGTATAAGGGTCACGCCTTCAATCAGTTATGGAAATTTTTCGCAATATCATCTATAATTTGATTATCAAGGGGTGACATGTTATGAAAACAAGCCGTTTCATGCGATTCATTGGCGGCCGTGATTTGTTTTACGGTCTAATCCTATTAATTTTAATCGGAATAACCATCTTCATCTATACAAACGTATCGTTTATTTTTAACCCGTTTTTGACAATTATGTCAACCATACTGCCGCCGATTATATTGGCGTTTATTGCGTATTATTTACTGAATCCAATTGTTAACCTTTTGGAACGGGTACATATTCATCGCATATGGGGTATCATCATTATTATCCTGGGGATCAGTGGACTGTTGACCGGGTTGATTTTACTGATGGCTCCAGCGATTGAGTCACAGGTGAAGGATTTGGCAGCGAGATTTCCGACTTACTTGCAGCAAATGGGTGAAGGAATTGATAACTGGCTACAACGTTCGTTTCTGGCACCCTATTATGAACAGGGGTATGTGTGGTTCACGTCAAATTTGAGTGATTTGACGAGTAGAGTCGCCGAGCACCTGGGGGGAGCAGTTGAAGGTGTGCAAAATGTTGCCAGCACGATTACCAGTGTTGTGGTGGCTATTATCACATTTCCGATTATCCTGTTTTTTTTGTTAAAAGATGGGGACGGTTTCAAGGAATTTTGCCTGAGGTTGCTGCCGCCCAAATATAGAAGCGACGTTGACAGGATTCTTCATAATATGGATGTGCAGGTTGGATCGTATATTCAGGGTCAGATCATTGTCGCGACATGTATTGGGATTATGTTATATATCGGTTATTTAATTATTGGTCTGGATTATGCCATCACACTTGCCATTATTGCTGCGGTCACCAGTGTCGTACCGTACCTGGGTCCGATAATTGCCATAGCGCCGGCAATTATCATTGCGATCGTTGATTCACCGATTGTGCTGTTGAAATTGGGGATTGTCTGGGCAGCTGTTCAATTTCTTGAGGGGAACTTTGTATCACCAAACGTCATGGGAAAAACGATGCAGGTTCACCCGCTTACGATTATTATCGTATTACTGGTGGCAGGTAATCTGTTCGGCGTTGTCGGCGTTATCCTTGGTATTCCAGGATACGCGATCCTAAAGGTGATCGTTGTCTTTCTATTCCAGAAATTCAAAGCACGTTATAACCGCTTTTATGGTGAGGATTACGGTGCCTATGACGAAAAATAATCGTCGCGTGTGGTGGGAATATATTTTATAACATGTTGGAGGATCTAGATAGTGCATGTAATGATTAGACACTCTTTACCGGATACAGAAACAATCAAGCGGATTATGACAGACTACGACTTAGAAGAGCCTGTGCAGTGTCATGTTTTAGCCCGGGGGATTAATGATACGTATGCCATTATCGATGGAACCGAGCACCGATATATCTTCCGGCTTTATCGACATGGTTGGCGTAATTGGCAAGGGATTTCGTTTGAGCTGGATGCCCTCAATCACTTATATGAACAAGGGGTTCGCTTGTCTTATCCGATCAAAAAAAGAAATGGACAGCATTTAAGCGAAATTGAGGCGCCTGAGGGTCTGCGTTATGGTGTGCTGTTTTCGTATTCGGCAGGGGAACGTCCGTCGATTACGGTGGCAAACTCGGAAATGATTGGTGCGACACTTGGCCGGCTGCACTTGAAGACGTCTGGTTTTATGTCAAATTACAAGCGGGGCTTTGAACTTGATACCGATCATTTACTTGACGAACCGGCAGCCGTTATATCACCGGTAGTTGACAAGTACCTCGGCCATCAGGCGGTTTCGATTCTGCATACGGTTGTGGAAAATACGAAAGCCGACTTGGCGGTACTCGATCTGGAAAAGGGTTTCTGTCATGGGGATTTTTATAACCATAATATGCACATCGAGGACGGCAAAATGGAAGTGTTTGACTTCGATAACTGTGCGATTGGCTATCGGGCCTATGATATTGCTGTATCATGGTGGAATTTGCTGAATAATTATCGAAGTGTGGAAAGAGAATGCTGGGACGCATTCTTAAAAGGTTATTTGACTGAACGAAATCTGCAAGCCGATGATGTCAGAAGCTTGCCGTTGTTCATTACTGCTCGAAGGATTCGGTTGTTGGGAACGATGCTGGTCAACGACGATGTGTGGGGAACAAACTGGATTAACGAGCGGACACTGAAACTGTTTATCGGCCAGCTGAGGACTGACCGGCTGGGGGATGAGGATCTGCGGGAGATGGATGAGGACTGGTTATCATCCCGTTCGTAACGGAAACCCTGTGAACGGCTCACAGGGTTTTTAGCGATCCCTATTTCATCTGAATGACAATTTTTCCTTTCGCATGATGGGTTTCGCTTAGTTCATGTTCTTTACGAAGCCCTTTTTAACCAAACGGGGAGGTGTGTCTAATAGATGGTGTCACCTGCCCTTTTTCCATCAGCGCACCAAGCCTGGCCAATTGCTTACCATCCGGCTCCAGCCATAAAAACCCAGCCCCTTTTCAGCAACCACACCTGCATCGTCCCATTCTAAAAAATGATTGGTAATGGTTAATTGCCTGCAATGGTACGAAATCATACCAAACGTTCAAGCGTCCTTTTAAAATCAGCCATCCGGACCATATGAATATCTTTAAATTACCATCCACCAGCCCTGTGCCTGGATGTTATACGAAACGTTTTAACGGGAAACGTGAAGATTGGAAGCAAATTTAGACT